>NZ_JAECVZ010000020.1:0-54675 GCF_016055135.1 Thermoactinomyces sp. CICC 10521
TCTGGATGAATTCGTCCTGAACATAGAAACCTTCCTTCGGAATGTTTTTTTATACCTTTTCAACAAAAAAGGCTGTTGACCTTCTTTGTCAACAACCTCGGGCTACGGAAAACGTAGCCTCTTTTTTGTGAGGAGCGTGATGCAATGCATAACAAACAAATAGCCGCCGCTTTGCTTGAACTGGCCGACCTGCTGGAAATCAGCGGGGAGAATGCCTTCAAGGTGAATGCCTACCGCCGTGCCTCCCGAACGGTGGAAAACTGCCGGTTTCCGATTGCAAAACAATTGGATCGCCTGGAAGAACTGCCGGGGATTGGAAAAGGGACGGCCGGGGTGATTGAGGAACTGGTTGCCGCCGGATCGATCGGCATGCTTGAAGAGCTGAAAAGCACATTGCCGCCAGGTCTTCCGGAACTTCTCAAACTTCCGGGGCTCGGCCCGCGATCGGTTCACACGCTTTATAAGGAACTGGACATTAAAAACATGGACGAATTGAAAGAAGCGGCGGAAAAGCAAAAAATTCGTTCTCTGCCGGGATTCGGCCCTAAAAAGGAGCAGAAGATCCTGGAGGCGATCGCCCAGGTGCAGAACAGGCCGGAACGCCGTTTGCTGCATGAGGCGCTCTTTGTTGCCAGCCATTTGGCCGAACAGCTCAAGGATGAGGAAGAAGTCCTGCAAATGGAACTGGCGGGGAGCCTCCGCCGGAGAAAAGAGACAATCAAGGATATCGATTTTGTCATCGCCACCGTCTCTCCCGTGGAACTGGGGAGGAAAATCGTCCGCTTGCCCGTCGTGACAGAGATCATCGGTCAGGGAGAAACCAAGGTGAGCGTGCGGGTAAATGTGGAGGGAATCGAAATGGGAGCCGATTTCCGGCTGGTGACACCGGCTCAATTTGCCAGCGCCCTTCATCATTTTACCGGTTCCAAAGAACACAATGTCCGCATTCGCCAACGGGCCAAAAAATATGGCCTGAAAGTGAGCGAATACGGGATTTTTAACAGCGAAACGGATGAAACGATGACGTTTGCCGACGAGCGGGAGTTTTTTGCCGCCTTGGATCTGCCCTGGATTGCCCCGGAACTGCGCGAGGACCGGGGCGAGATGGAGCGGGCTGAGCAGGACAATCTGCCCGGGCTGATCCGTCCGGAAGAGATTCGCGGGGATTTGCATATGCACACCCTGTACAGCGACGGAGCCGACAGCATTAAAAACATGGCGTTGGCAGCCAAGGCGAGAGGATACGAGTATATTGCCATCACCGACCATTCAGTATCGCTGAAAGTGGCCGGCGGGCTGTCGGTGGAGGAATTGATGGAACAGTGGGCGGAGATTGAGCGGATCAATGCCGAACTGGAGGGCATCGTGATATTAAAAGGGGTGGAAATGGATATTTTACCGGATGGGCGTCTTGATTATCCTGATGAAATCCTGGCCCGGATGGATTTTGTCATTGCCTCGATCCACAGCCGGTTTAACCAGGACGAGGAAGCAATGACCAAACGCATCATCCAGGCCATGGAAAATCCGTACGTCAACATGATCGCCCATCCGACGGGGCGCCTTCTCCTGCGGCGCGACCCTTATTCCGTGGATGTCGACCGCATTTTTCAGGCGGCAAAGGAGACAGGCACGATTTTGGAACTGAACAGCAACCCGCACCGCCTCGATTTAAACGACGAGCTTATAAAAAAAGCAAAAGAAGAGTACGGACTCACCTTTGCCATTAACACCGATGCCCATTCCACCGCAGAGCTGGGCAATATCGCCTATGGAGTGGCCACCGCCCGGCGGGGTTGGCTGGAACCGAAAGATGTGCTGAACACGTTGCCGTTACATGAACTCTTGCAACGCTTGAAACAAAAGACAGGGAAATCGAAAGCCGAAAATGGGAAGTAGCTGATCATGTCCCGCTTGGGATGACCCCGGTTAAAAAGGGATGGACGATTTAATGTTGTGTTTTCATGGCAGTCTCACATGTCACTGATCATCGGAAACCGTCCACGGGCGTCGTTCCTTATCAAAGGGTTTCCGTATGATTTGCGGGAAAGGTAAGCATAATAACGGAAAATACCAACCTGGAAAGGGTTGTTTTTCCGTATGCGAAACCGAACTTTTATCAAAATCGCGCTCCTTCTTTTGGCGGTCGTTTTGGTGGCGGTTACCGGCATCCACACGGATCTGTGGGCGCAGACGGCCGCCAAGGCAAATCCGGTTCCAGCCTTTGGCTCCGGGATTTTGAAGCAGGGTTCTTCCGGAAAAGATGTACTGGAACTGCAGGGCCGTTTGAAATTGCTGGGCTACTATACGGGCCCGGTGGATGGCGTGTTTGGTTACCGAACCTACCGGGCCGTCCGTCTGTTCCAGTATGCCTTTGGCATGAAAATCGACGGGATCGTCGGCCCCAAAACGAAACTTCGCTTGTGGAAGGCAACCAAGCATTGGACACCGGAGATGACGAAAGAGAAGCCCAAAGGGCCGGTGCTCAAACGCGGGGCGCGCGGCGGGGGAGTCTGGGAACTGCAAGGGCGACTCGGGTTTCTCGGCTTTTATACAGGGAAAATTGACGGTGTTTACGGCAATCGGACTTATCACGCCGTTCGCCTGTTTCAATACCGTTTTGGGATGAAAATCGACGGGATCGCCGGTCCGGAAACGATGGCGAAGCTGCGCAAGGCAACCAGGAACTATGCTCCGAAAAAAGCCAGGAAGGCGTTCACGCTGCCCAAAAGCAGTCACGGATTTAGTAAGAGCGACATCAATCTGTTGGCACGGGCCGTTTACGCCGAAGGCCGGGGCGAGCCTTATGTCGGCCAGGTGGCGATTGCCGCGGTTATTTTAAACCGGGTTGACAGCTCCCAATTTCCCAATACGGTTCCGGGGATTATTTATCAGCCGTTGGCATTTGAGTCAGTGGCTGACGGGCAGATCTGGATGGAACCGGATGAAACCGCACGCAAGGCTGTAATGGATGCGATCAATGGCTGGGATCCCTCGGGCGGAGCTTTGTATTATTTCAACCCTGCTCGTTCCACATCCAAATGGATTTGGAGCCGGCCGATCATCAAGAGAATCGGAAAACATGTCTTCTGCAAATAACCGAATCCTTCCCGCAGGGATTCGGTTTTTCCGTTTGCAGTCGTGCTATAATAGAAAGGGATTTTTTTATTAAAGAGGAGATGTCGGCGTGGAACAATGGACGCTGAATTCGTTGGAATATGATGAAGTAAAAGAGATTGTTAAAAGCCATGCGGCGACGAGCCTCGGCAAGGAAAAAGTCGAGGCGATGGTTCCCTCGGATCAATGGGAAGAAGTGAAGCGCCGTTTGGCGGAGACGCAGGAGGGGATGGATCTTCTCCGTTTAAAAGGGGATATTCCGCTCGGCGGTGTGCGCGACATTCGTGCCAGTTTGCGCCGTGCGGCTCTGGGCGGATTGTTGAATGAAGCGGAGTGCCTGGAGATTGCCAGCACGGTTTCCGCCGGAAGAAAAGTGAAGTCGCTGTTGCGGCAACTGGAAGAGGAAACGGCCGAACTCCCTTTGCTCAGGGAACTGACGGAGAGCATAGAAAGCTTGGATCATTTGGAAAAGGAAATCCTCGCCTGCATTGATGATCAGGGGATGGTGAAGGATCAGGCCAGCCCGGAGTTGCGGAGAATCCGTCAGCAGATGGGGGACGTGCGCGGGCAAATTCAGTCGACGTTAAATAACATGATCCGAAGTGCCCACTATCAGAAAATGATGCAGGAACCGATCATCACTCAGCGCTTTGATCGCTATGTGATTCCGGTGAAGCAGGAGTACCGGGCGCAATTTGGCGGGATTATCCATGATCAATCAGCTTCCGGAGCCACGCTGTTCATTGAGCCGGAAGCGGTGGTGAAATTGAACAACCGCTTGCGTGAACTGGAGTTGTCGGAGCAGAAAGAAGTGGATCGCGTGCTCGGTCTCCTGACAGCCAAGGTGCAGGAAGAGGCTGAGCATCTGCAAGCGAATGTGGCCGCCCTGGCTGAACTTGACTTGATCGCGGCCCGGGCCCGGTTCGGTTATCAGATGAAAGCGGTCTGTCCGCAGCTTTCGACCGATCAGACGTTGCGCCTGAAAAAAGCGCGCCACCCCTTGATTTCGCCGGAAGAGGTCGTTCCGATCGATATTGAGATGGGGAAACGATACCGGTCTGTCATCATTACGGGACCGAACACCGGCGGGAAAACAGTGACGCTGAAAACGGTAGGCTTGTTTGCGCTGATGGTGCAGTCGGGAATTCCGATTCCGGCGGAAGAAGAGAGCACGATGCCCGTCTTCAGCGGAGTATTTGCCGATATCGGAGACGAACAAAGCATTGAGCAAAGCTTGAGCACCTTTTCGGGACACCTGCGGAATATTATCCGCATTTTAAAGCGAATCGATGAGGGAAGTTTGGTCTTATTTGACGAACTGGGAGCAGGGACCGACCCGACCGAAGGGGCTGCACTGGCCATCGCCATTCTGGAGCATGTCATTTCCCGTGGCTCTTTGGTCATTGCCACCACCCATTACAGCGAATTGAAATTGTTTGCCCATACGCATCCGCAAGCAGTCAATGCCAGCGTTGAATTTGATGTGGAGACATTGAGGCCGACTTACCGTCTGCTCGTCGGTGTTCCCGGGCGAAGCAATGCGTTTCTGATCTCAAAACGGCTCGGATTGCCGGAAGAATTGATCCAAGTGGCGAAACAGCATCTTTCCAGCGAAGAAAACCGGCTGGAAGAGATGATCAGCAGCCTCACCGCGGAAAGAAAAGCAGCGGAAGAGGAACGGATCAAAGCCGCGGAGTTGCACCGGGAAGCGGAAGCGCTGTATGAGGATATGCGCCGGCAGCTGGATCAGTGGGAAGAAGAGAAGGCGAAAATCAAGGAGAAAGCGCGCATGGAGGCGCGGGAAATCGTGCGCACGGCCCAGCGCGAAGCAGAAGCGGTGTTGAAAGAGTTGCGCGAATGGGCGAAACAGAAACCGCAAGATATCAAGGAACATCAATTGATTGAATCGAAAAAAAGGCTGGATCAGGCTGTTCCGGACTGGGAGTTGCCCAAAAAAACGAAGAAGGCAGCCGGAAAATCCCGAAAAATCGAGGTCGGTGACGAGGTGACGGTGCTCTCGATCAATCAGACCGGAACAGTGGTGGAAGTGCTGGATAACGATGAATTTCAGGTGCAGATCGGCTTTTTGAAAATGAAAATTCACCGCGACGGCCTCGAGAAGCGGGCGTCAGCCAAACCCGCTCCCGCTGTCAAAATCAAATCAACCGTGAAACGCTCAAGAACCGATGTAAAACCGGAACTTGATTTGCGCGGGAAAATGGTGGAAGAAGCCATCCTGGAAATTGACAGCTATCTGGATAAAGCCCTCCTCGCAGGATATAAACAGGTTTCGCTGATTCACGGGAAAGGGACCGGCGCACTTCGCACCGGCGTACAGGAGTTTTTGCGGAAACATCGCAGTGTGAAAGGATTCCGCCTCGGAGCCCACGGCGAAGGAGGTTCGGGCGTAACCATCGTGGAATTGCGCTGACTACCGGTGAGTAGTGGAGGTTTTCTATGCAATATCTGCCGCGGATTTTAGGAACGATCGCCGTACTGTTTTTTGTGGTCGGACTTGTCTGGTTTCTGCTTTATGCCAGGTGATTTTCGTTTATCATAAAAAAACCAGCCGCCCGGGTTCAAGCGGGGGCTGGTTTTTTTGCGGGCAATTTCTTGGATTAATAATTTACAGCTTTATAAGCATTGATTCTGCCGTAGGTAAAGTAAGTACCCGTGCCGGAGATCCGGTCGGCGGTGTTTTCAATGGCTGCGCGGATTTGCGAATTGCTTCTGCCTTGGGAGGCGAGCAGACCAGCAAGACCAGCCACATGGGGGGTGGCCATCGAAGTGCCGCTCAGGGTTTGATAAGTGCTGCCGAGATAGGTTGAGAAGATGCTGGAGCCGGGAGCGGCAACATCAACCCAGCTGCCGTAGTTGGAGAAATAAGAGAGTCTGTCGGAGGAATCGGTCGATGCTACGGCGATGGCATTGCTGTAGTAAGCCGGGTAGCTCGGAGCAGAAGTGCTTTCATTACCGGCCGCAGCCACGACAACGGCTCCTTTGCTCCAAGCATAGTTCACCGCATTTTGCAAAGTGGAGGTACCGGCAGAACCGCCAAGGCTCAGGCTGATGACTTTTGCTCCTTGATCGGCAGCATATTGGATTCCGTTGGCGACATTGGCCAATGTGCCGCTGCCGTTAGCATCCAGAACACGAACTGCCAGAATGCTCACATTGGGCGCGATACCGGCAATCCCTCTGCTGTTGTTGGTTACAGCGGCGGCAATCCCGGCGCAGTGGGTTCCGTGCCCGTTTTGGTCATAAGGATCAGAATCGTTATTGACAAAGTCATATCCTTTGATCACCTTGCCGCTCAAATCCGGATGGTCGTATTGCACTCCGGTGTCAACGATAGCGATTTTTACGGAGCTGCTGCCTCTGGTGACATCCCAGGCTTGCGGAGCCTGAATTTTTTGCGGGCCCCATTGCTGGCTGCTGAAATAGGTGTCATTCGGAGTCCATTCTGCATGGAAATAGTAGTTTGGTTCTGCATATTGTACATTGGGGTTTGCTTTATATTTTTTGATCATGTCCTGAATGGAGGTATTTTTGTCGAACTTGACAACTTGCCAGCCGTATTTTGATGATTCGACCACTTTTGCTCCAAGCTGGTCACTGAGCGATTCGACGGAAGCGGTATTAACGCCCGGCTTGAATTTGACGATTAACTCCCCGGGAACATAATTTGTCGGATGGGCAGGGCTTGCGAAAATGGACGAAGGAACAATGAGCAGCGCCAACATCAACAAAGCTGCCACTACACTCAAGATGCGTTTCATACGGCACTCTCCTTTTTGATGAATTCAACGCCAATTCCGATCATTCAGACATATAACAGTAAGATACTTTATTCTTATCCGGCAACCCTCCTTTTGCATGATCTATTTATTCATTCTCTTTTCAAATGAAAATTCCTCCCTTATTTCTTAAATAATATAAATATTTCAAACTAAACAAAAATAATTCATCATTATAAATGTAGAATTTTGATCCGAATCCGTATATCATATGAAGAGTGGATTGCCAGTTTATTGATTATTTTCCATTAAGAAGGGAAATTTTCTTGATGGCTGATCCAGCGACCGTCGGTGTTCGTTTTCTGAAATTACAGGATGAGAATAGAAGTTATTACCGGTGAAATCAGCTGTTTTTCATTTTTCATTAGTGTTGCAGGATTTTATGAAGAGGTTTTTGAAAGCGATTGGAATTTGTTTTCTGTCATGCAAGGCGGGCAAAAGTCCGGTGGCAGGGGGATGAAAAAAAGAAGCCTTTCCGGGAAAAAGGCTTCGGCATGCGCTCGTTACTTCCTGTCCTTTTTATGGCTCAGTCATTGCGGATCTATTTTTAATTTTCTCATTTCGTTTTGCAGATGTGTGAGATAAGCCAGTGTATCCCTCTTTCGCTCGGGGGTATACTTCTCAGGATGGGAATTCATTTCATCCAAAAGGCGCTTGGCGCGGTCAAAACTGGCTTCAAGCAAACGATAGTAACTTTTTTTGGCAGGAATGCCGGCCGAAGTGATCGTGCTCATATATATCGCTCCCTGATTCAGACAGTTCTCACATCTAATATCATACCAAACTTGTTAAGTTTAGGGAATCGTGCTGTTAATAAAACATTCACGAATGCCCGCTGCTTTTTCCGGTTTACAAAGCCGGGGGTTGCGTTATAATGGGCAATGATTATTAGAAGAAGAGTGAGGCCCCATGAAGATTGGATATCGTGTGATCAAAACAGTAATCGGGATGCCTTTGGCGATGGGGTTGGCGGAATGGATGGGACTTCAATTTTATGTTTCCGCCGGCATGCTGACCATCCTCTGTATCCAGCCGACCAAGAAGCGTTCGTACCAAACGGCATGGGAACGGCTGGCGGCATGTTTTATCGCCATGGGCTTGTCGTTTGCCATCTTTGAGACCATCGGCTACCATCTGTTCAGTTTGTCTGTTCTCCTGTTTATCCTGATCCCGTTGCTCGTCTTTCTCAACCTGAAGGATGGGATTACCACCAGCATGGTCATCATTTTGCATTTTTTTCTGTTAAAGAATATCGATCTCAAAACAATTTTTAATGAAACCATGCTCCTGATCATCGGGATCGGAACAGCAGTTTTGGTAAATATGCACATGCCCAATGTCGAGAAGGATCTTGAGCGCATCCGCAAAGAGATTGAGCAGAACTTTAAAACGATTTTAAAGGAATTTGCCAGTTATTTGCGTAACGGCAACAGCGACTGGGACGGAAAAGAGATTACCGAAACATCCGATATGCTCAAACAAGCGAAAGAATTGGCCTTGAAGGATATTGAAAATCGCCTGAACGATGCTAACTACAGTTATTACCGTTACTTTGAAATGCGCGGAAAGCAATTTGAGATTTTGGAGCGGATCGCGCCTACGGTTTCTTCCTTAAACACCTGCTGTGTCCAGGGGTATATCATCGCCCATTTCCTCGATAAACTCTCCGATGCAGTGCACCCGGGGAATACGGCGCATCTCTTTTTGGAAGAGCTTGAACAGATGCGCGCGGAATTTAAAAAGTCCCCTTTGCCCGTCACCCGGGAAGAATTTGAAACGCGCGCTGCTTTGTTGCACTTTCTCAATGAGATGCGACGCTATTTGCTCATCAAGCGGGATCTGCACAAGGAAGCATTAAAACCTTCAGGACGGAAAGGGAAGCCTTTTATGCTGCGGAAACTGTTGCCTCGATGGCTCAAGAGCGGATGAACCAAGCGGGAGCGGAAAAATGCTCCTGCTTTTTTATATAAAAACGGTGGACGCATACGGGTCCGAATAATAAAATATTTTTGAATATGATTAAATTGGGGGATGAATGATTGGTTAAATCGAAAAAGCTTCGCTTGTGGGCGATGGTCGCGTTTCTGTCGGTGTTCATGTTGAGCATTCCGCTGGCGATGGCTGAACCCGGGCATCAACCGGAAATGTTAACCGTTTCGGTTGCCAAACAAATTGCTGATCAATATTTAAAAGAACACGCAAGTTCGTATCATCTGAAGTCAGATTTATCCGAATTGAAATATTCAACCACGATTACAACCCCTTTGGCGGATTATGTCAGATACCAACAGGTCATCGGCAACCATCCTGTGTTTACGAACCAGGTGGTCGTGACGGTCAGCCGGGCGGGCAAAGTGCAACTGGTCGTATCCGATTTTAAACCGGCGCGGGAAGTGCAAAAAATCCCGTCCAAGCAAATTTCCCAGGAAGAAAGAACAGACCGGGCGTTTGAACAGATCGGTGCCAAAGATAAAGAAACCTGGGGACCGACGAAACAAGAATTCGGCTATCTCGTGCAAGACGGACAGGCGATTCCGGTTTACCGCGTCGTCGTCCATTCCGTCAACCCGTTTGGAGCATGGGAGACCTATTTGCGAGCCGGCGACGGCAAGCTGTTGGCAAAAAGGGATTTGAACCGGCATGCCATCGGCTCCGGCAAAGTTTTTCTGCCCAACCCGGTAGAGACAGCGCGGTCCGTTTCCGGTCTTTCTGATCGGAACGATGCCGACTCCCCGGCGCTGGATGCACAATTGAAACCCGTGATTCTCCAGGGGCTGGACGGATCCGGCAACTTAAAAGGCCAGTTTGTGAACATTCAATCGCGATCAAAAACATTTTCTCAAACTCTTACCTTTAATTATACCCGGAATCAAAACAGCTTTGAGGATGTGATGGCTTACTACCATCTGGATACGATAATCCGGTATATTCACGGGCTTGGCTTTACCAATGTGATGAACGGAACGATCACGGCCAATGTGGATACCTATAAAGAGGATAATTCCTTTTATTCGCCGACGAAAAAAGATCTTACCTTTGGCACCGGTGGCGTGGATGACGCAGAGGATGCCGGTGTGATTGTTCATGAGTTGGGTCATGCGATCCAAGACAATCAGGTTCCCGGCTTTGGAAACAGCGAAGAAGGAGGAGCGATGGGCGAAGGTTTTGGCGATTACATGGGAGCCACCTACGAGGATGCCCTGACGCAGGATGATTTCGGAAAGGCCTGTGTGGCGGAGTGGGATTCGACCGCGTATTCCTCGGGCAACCCGCCTTGCTTGCGCCGTCTCGATACCAACAAAGTATATCCGGACGATCTGCAGGGAGAGGTTCATGCCGACGGGGAAATTTGGTCCCAGGGGTTGTATGAGATGGCTCAGGCATTTGGGCGGGATGTGGCCACCAAGATCATTTTGCAATCGCATTGGTCATTAACGCCAAACGCGACTTTCCACGATGGTGCAAAAGCGATCAAACAAGCGGATGTGATCTTGTTCGGAGGGATGCACGGGGCGAAAATTGACCAAATCTGGGCGGCGCGAGGAATCTCCACTCAATAGGATGGAAATCTATTTGCGTGAACGAAAATTGATCTGGATTTCCTTTATGGATGACCTGAGGGGAAGGGATGGGACGGGAGAGACGGAAGCATCTGTGTCATTCTCTGCTTCATTCTCCGGTTCTTCATTTTCAAACAGATGGCCCATAAACAGCCATTCCGGATGAATCATTCCCATGGCAACGGGCAAATAGCGGGTCCAATATGTTTTTTCGTCCGGCTTGCTCATGGGAATCCCTCCTTCGGCTCTTACCATAAGATATGCGGTTGAACGCTTGAATTATGAGAAGAGGAAAAAAATGGGCGACCCTTTGGCGGGCCGCCTTTTTAATCGTTTTTGTCGAAGCGAAGCCATTTGGGATAGTGATTTTTTAACAGCCCTCCGGACACTTTTCCCCAACCCAGCGGGAAATGGTCGACTGTGACGAGCGTCCATCCCTTGCTTTGAGCGGAGGGAAGGGTTTCACCTTGAAGGTAGCGCAGCAAGTCGGGGTCATCGACGGTGAAGTTGCATTGCCTTTTCACCATCTGCGGATCCAGCGACAGAGCCAAGGCGTGAGAAGGAACAAAGTGATTCTTTTTGGCCTGTCCCAGGTAGCGCCCAGGGCGTTCCACCCGGAGTCCTTTCAGCGAAGGGATGTCAACAGGAACGTAATATAAGTGTTCACCGTACAGGGTGAAAGTGCCATTTGACAAAAAGTTTGTATCCGTCAACGTTTCACTGGCGAACCGTTCCCACAGCTTTCGGGCTTGTGCATGGACGGGAGGCCATTTGCCGGGGCGTTTTTTACTTCCTTCCGCTGTTGTCTCTTTTTGCAATACAGCGACAAAATGCCCTTCTCCACGAAGGTGATGCGGCCAGAGGCGGGCGGCTTTGACCAGTTTATTGTCTGCCTCCCTGATCCAATCGGGCCTGCCGGAACGATAATATTGCCGCTGTGGAACCGGAATCAGTTTAAAATCAGGATGAAGCTGGAGAAACCGCCAAATCAGCTCTTCATTTTCACGGGGGTTAAATGTGCATGTCGAATAGACAAGACGTCCCCCGGGGCGAAGCATCGGTGCGGCCGCCTCAAGAATTTCCAGTTGCAGGTCGGCGCACTTTTCCGTCGCCCGAATGCTCCAGCGCTCACATGCATCGGCGTCCTTGCGGAACATTCCTTCACCGGAACAGGGGGCATCGACCAAAATCCGGTCGAAATAACCGGAAAATCGCTCCGATAAATGGCCGGGATTCTCATTCAGCACGACCGCATTGGTCACACCGCAGCGCTCCAGATTTTCCACCAGCGCCTTAATTCGTTTTGCGTCTATTTCATTGGCGACGAGGATCCCTTTCCCTTTCATTTTGGCGGCAATCTGTGTTGTCTTGCCTCCTGGAGCGGCACAAAGATCCAAAATGTTTTCCCCGGGCTGGGGTTCAAGGGCTTCTGCCGGTGCCATTGCGCTGGCATCCTGGATATAATAAAGACCTGCAGCATGATAGACGTGTTTGCCCGGCCGGTCAAGCTCGTGATTGTAATAAAATCCTTCCGGGCACCAGGGAACGGATTCAAGATGGAAAGGCACCCGTACTTTCAGTTGCTCCGGAGATGTTTTCAAGATGTTGACACGCAAGCTGCGGGTAGGCGGCTCTTCATAGGTATGGTAAAAAGATGGGTATTCCTCTTGTAACAGTTGTTTCATTTGTTCCAGATAATCAACAGGGAGTGAAACCATTGTTGTCCTCCTTTGGGCAGTACCCAAAAATGGTCGGGAACATTTCGCATTCAAGCTTGTGCCATTATACCACAAATGGATTCCAAACATTAGTGGCGGGAGGGAAGCCGAAATGGATATTCCAAAATTTCCGGAACTGCCTCCTTTGACGCAGGAGCAGATGGAGGAAATCACGAAATTGACATTTCTGCATCGTGACCGCTTTGACTATGAAAAACCGTTTGATTTGCTTTTTGTCTTCGGCGGTTCCTATCCGATGATCTGGGAGACGGCGAAGAAGGCTTACGATCAGGGGTTGGCACCGTTGATTCTAGTGACGGGAGGATATAAGGAGGGAGCGACCAGACACGAAAGCTGGACTTACGGCAAAACTCCCGAATCCCGCGTGATCAGGCAGAAGTTAATGGAGCTCGGGGTACCGGGCGAATGCATTTTCATCGAGGACCGGTCGGCCAATTCCTTGGAAAACGTGCTGTTTGCCAAGGAGATATTCGATTTTACCCGAATCCGGCGGCTTCTGTTTGTGTGCAAGGCTTATGCTGCCGGACGGCAATGGCGGACCCTGCGTCGGCATCTGCCCGGCGATCTGTATTGCGCCCCGTATCCGGCTTATACTTCGATCAATCAGGAGGCTGTGACTGAAACGGGTTGGATGAACCGGCCTGATCACCGGCAGATCGTCTATGGAGAGTATTTGCGGATTTTGTACTATGGCCGAAAAGGGGATATTATCCCGGTTGAGCAATCCATTCCGGGATTGCCTCTTCCCGGTGAGGACGGGAGGGGAGAACAGAAGAAGGATTGGCCTTGACAGTGTCAAGTTTCCAACCCTTCTTGTTCGCGAAGACGGAGTTCGGATTGCAACTCGTCGAGCAGGGCAACATATTTTTCTGTATTCCCCATCTTCTTCCAACATTCTGACAGGTTGAGCAGTGATTTTTCCTTTTGCCGGGAGAAATTATATTGTGTGCTTATTTCCAGAGCCTCTTCATAGGGGGTGATCGCCTTGGCATATTCGTCTGTTTCCAGATAATAATCGCCCAGTGCCATTAACGATTCGCAGAAGCGGTGTGCATCATTATATTTTCTTCCCCTGTTCACTGCCATATTCAAACAGTTGAACGATTGTTCCCATTCTCCCCTTTTTCCGTACAGTTTGCCCAGTTGGGTCAAGGTGGAGACGAGAACATATTTCTTATCCTTCAATTTATTCTCCAACCGGAGCGCCAGTTGATAACAGTTTTCCGCCGTTTGCAGATCACCGGCATTCTGCAGGATATTGCCCCATACTGTCAACAGGCGGACCGCTTGTTCATGCGTTCCGTTTGCCCTGGCGATGTATAAGCCTTCTTTGGCAAAGGTGAGGGCGGTTTGAAATTTTTTCTTCTGGTTTAACAATGTCGCTTTCAGTTCATACATATTGAGTTTGACATCCAGGCGATTTATATTTTGGATCGAGGCCCATAGTTCATCGAGGGTTTGCAAAGCTTCATCCGTGCGGTACAATTTTTCCAGATAGGAAACTTTTCCAATTAATAATTCATATTGCAATTCTTGGCGGTCTCCGCTCTTGATGAACACGTTCAGCCCTTTATTAACAAAATCGAGTGCTTTATTCAGGTTATTATCCCGCAAATAGTAGATTCGCCCCAGTTCGTTGAAACAGGCAGCTTTAATATTATTTTCGTTCATGGTGCCTTTCCCGGAATCAATCAATTCGATTGCTTGGTTTATATATTTTTCTGCTGCTTTTAAGTTATTTTTCTTCATGTAACATAAACCTTTTAAGTAAAGGATAATATCCATAAACTGCCCCTTGCTCTCTTGTTGCAACATGCGCAACCGTTCCAGGGCACCGTCGCAATCGAGATTGATGCAGGTTTCGATCAGAAACAACAGGTTTTCGATCTGGCTTCGGTTTTCCCGTTCTTTATTGATGAGTGAAGGAAGATCCTCAATATCAAACCCGAGTTTTTGGCAGTAGTAAATGCGATTTTGCGGTTTGACTGTTGGAACACCGCGTTCAATGCTGCTGATGGTGGCGAAGGAGATGCGATGATCTTCCAAGTCCTTGAGACGGAACCCTTTTTCCTTTCGGATTCTTCGGAGAGCTTCGCCCAAGGCTTTCAAATCTTGTGCATTCACTTAAAATCACCTCTCCGCTTTTATCATATTGGTTCCTGTTTCGTTTGTCTATATTTTAGACGAAAAAGAGGTTCAAATTTGATGTTTTTAAAAAAAATGAATTTAAAAATCCGTATTTAATCAGATTGCACAGGTATGAACGGTAAGATTTAAAAAAAGAGAGGGAGGTTTAAGACAATGATTCGATCGGAAGAAACAGGAAACGATGAAATTGCAAGAAGAGATTTAATATTTTTCCGCTTGCAGTATCTAAAAAGGAAGGCATTGCAGGGAGAAAATGAAAAGGGGAGGATTATCGCAGATTGGCCTTCATTAATGAAAAGGAAGAGGGATAACGGCATCGGCAGTTTCCCATGCTTCCTTTTTACGGCCAAACGCTGATCATCCTCCCGGGGGAAATGTTACGGGGATTGGTTAATAGTTAACCCAGCCCATGCCCAGGCCGGTTGTCCGTTTTACCATGATCCGGTATTTTCCTGCCTTGAGTTTGGGATAAAAGTTGTAGCCGACAAAATCACTCCCGCCTGGATTTGGCGGTTCTGTGGCCAGCTTGTGATGGGTGCGCACCAAGTTTCCGTGCTCATCATAAATGTCAAAAATGACTTCGGCCACTCCCTCTTTGTTGAAAAAGAGTTTTCCGGTGATGTTGTCGTCTTTACCGTCAAAATCGAAATATTTTCCTCCGTTGATCCATCCGCTGGTACCCTCAAACTGAATCTCGTCACTGTGCGGATTTACATACTCTGCCGCAGCATGTGCATCAGAGATTGAACCAAAAGTCAGAGTCAAAGATAAACCGGCGGCTGCCAAACAGAAACCGCAACGTTTCAACCAAGTTGTTTTCACTTCCATTCACTCCTGCCATTGATGAGTGCTTCTCTATTATTATATGAGAGCCCGTTTCAAGAAAAAAGGGAAAAGGACTCTTCCATTTGTCTCCTTTTTCGTGATAGCGGATGCCTGGTCAGAGGAGGCGGATTTCTTCGGTTTCATGTCAAGTCATGATAGGGATGCCCGCTGCCCGATCACCTGCTCCGCGGCGCTTTTTCCGGCGACATATCCCGTGCAGGTGGCAGCTGTGATGTTATAACCGCCGGTATAGCCATGAATGTCCAGAATTTCGCCGCAAAAATATAAGCCTTGCATTTTTTTGGATTGCATCGTTTTGGGATCAATTTCTTTTACATGGACGCCGCCCCCGGTGACAAATGCTTTTTCCAGGGACAATGTTCCGTTGATGGCCAGGGTAAAATGCCGGGCTGTCTGGCAGAGTTTTTCCAGCTGTTCACGGGAGAGATGGGAGCAGGTCAAGTCCCCGGAAATCTCCGCCCGCTCGGTGAGCACAGGGATCATCCGGTCGGGAAGAAAGGGTTTCAGGGCGTTGCGCACGGTTTTTTTGGGCTGTTTTCGGCAAACTTTTCCCCACTCTTGTTCCAGTTGATCAGGTCTGACATCCGGAAAAAGATTGATTGCCAAAGGGATGGAAGGCGTTCCGAATTTCTTCAGTGCTTTCACGACAAACTGGCTGCAGCGAAGCGCGGCGGGACCGGAGAGCCCGAAATGGGTGAAGAGGACATCACCGCGATGTTCGACCAGTTTTTTTCCCTTTGGGTTGTAGACGGTTAACACTACATCGCGAAGGGACAAGCCCTGCAATATTTTGTTTTTAATCAGGGGTTCCGCGGACGTAAGCGGGACTTCAGTGGGAAAAAGTTCGGTAATCGTGTGGCCCGCTTCGGTTGCCCACGCATATCCGTCACCGGTCGAACCGGTATGGGAGGCGGCTTTCCCGCCTGTCGCCACGATGACGGCAGGGGCAAAAAAAGATTGCCCGTTCCGGCATTCAACGCCTTTTACTTTCCCCCCTTCATAAAGGATGCGCTTGACCGGCAGATTGACGCGAATTTCCGTGCCGACGGCTTTCACTTTTTTGATAAAAGCCTGGACTACCGATTTGGCGCTGTCTGTGACCGGAAACATCCGCCCGTTATCCTCCTCTTTCAGACTGACCCCCAAATCTTCAAAAAAGCGGATGATGTCACGGTTGTTAAAAATGGAAAAGACGCTGTACAAAAAGCGCCCGTTTCCGGGAATATTCCGGATCAGTTCATCAATTTCTTTATTGTTTGTCACATTGCACCGACCGCCACCGGAAATGGCCAGCTTTTTACCCAGTTTTTCGCCTTTATCCAACAGCAGGACCCTGGCCCCGTGCATTCCAGCCGAGGCGCTTGCCATCAAACCGGCGGGGCCGCCGCCAATGACAATAACATCGTAGTTCATATCATAGCTCCTTTTAATTCAGCTTAAGGTATGGATTAGAAAGTTGGAACGAAGCAGGTGCCCCTGTCAAAAATCGCTTCCTTGGAAGTTGCCATCTGCTGAGTTCATTTCGTTGTTTCGGCTACAGGATTCAGTTTAACACAGAACGAGGCAACGCTATGCGAAACTTCCTGGTTATGAGAGACTTCGGATTCCCGCGCCGGTTTGGCATTTGCCTTGCGATCGTCATTTCAGACGCCTTTGCTCCTGTCGGATGCTTGCCTGGTCAGAACGGAGACAGACGCTTCTGAGGTTGGAATTTGTAAATCTGACCGTATGTGAAGAAAGAGGAGTCCGATCTTTTCGTGCCAGGAATGGAGATCGTTTTTTAACTCTTCTGACATCTCATTTGTTTGTGCGGAGGCAGGATCGTGCAGTTTCAGATCAATGGAGTACAACAACTGCCGGATGTCCAGGACATCTTGGAGGATCTGGTCAGGCAGAAGCCAGAGGTGATCATGAATGAACCGTTCCCATTTCAGGCTGTTCATGAGGATATCTTTTGCATGCCTGTTTTGGTTGGATTCGTTGATGATCCGGGTGTTAAAGTAGAGACCGATGACAAAGGTTAAAGCGGTGACAATCGCGGAAATGACCGAAGCAATCACTTCTCCATCCGGCTTGATTAAAAGTAATGAAATGATTAACAAAGAGATCGTGGCAATTCTTTCGATATGGGAATGGAACTGAGGAAAGCGCTGCCCAAACAGGCTGAAATAGACCAAAGCACAGCCGATCAAGCCCAAAATTAACATATCATAACTCAGTTTTTGCAATACTTCAGGGTCATGACTGACGAGAAATAAGATGGCAGCGATGCATACAGCCATAATCATAATGAGATATCCCAGCCATTTTAAAATTTTGAAATACATCTCTTTCCCCCGTTTTCTTAAAAATTGGTTTCAGATCGGCGCGTGGTGCACTCGCTCCCTGATCAATGCTTAAGTTTTCATTCCGGGATTGAGCCGGCATTCTTGATCGTGTCCCGGCATTTCAAGCATATCATTGGATGGATTGCAAACATATAGTGGTGAAGACGGAATATCGCATGCAAATCCCTTTTTCATTTTCGGCAGAACATAAAATTGAGGTTTAAAAAAGCGGGAAAATTAGATAAAATAATTTTGAGTGATCATAAAATATATTCTAAATAGTTATACCCCATTCTTGAATGACTGTTCAGTCAGCAAAGGAGGGCGTTCTCATGGCTGGGACAGAAAGAATTTGGCTCAAGCATTATCCTCCAGAGGTGCCGGCTAAACTGAATTATCCCGATATCCCCATTACCCGCTTCTTAATTGACGCGGCTAAGGATTTTCCTGATCGCGATGCAGTTATTTTTTTGGGAAAACGCCTCACTTTCAGTCAGCTGCTCGACCAGGTATACCGCTTTGCAAATGCCTTGAAATCATTGGGGGTTAAAAGAGGAGAGCGGGTCGGCATCATGCTTCCCAATTCACCCCAGGCGATTATCGCCTATTATGCGACGCTTTTTTTGGGAGCAGTCGTCGTCCAGATCAACCCGCTCTATATGCGAAAAGAGTTGGAGCATCAATTAAAGGATTCTGGGACCGAAACGATTGTTTGTCTTGATGCCGTCCTGCCGAAGGTCAGGGAAGTAGAACCGGTCACTGAACTGAAAAGAATCATTGTGACCGGGATCAAAGATTATCTTCCGTTCCCGAAAAATTGGCTGTTTGCGTTAAAATCAAAAATAGATGGGACATCGGTCAAGGTGGAATACAACGATCACGTTCATTCTTTTGTCAGGCTGCTAAAGAAAGCGCTTCCCAAGCCGGTTGATGCCGTGTACGAGTCGGGGGACGACCTGGCCCTGTTGCAATATACCGGCGGAACGACGGGCTTGGCCAAAGGCGCCATGCTGACCCATCGCAATTTGGTCGTCAATTGTTTACAGGCGGAAGCATGGCTGTACAAAGCGAAAAGGGGAAAGGACAAGATCCTGGGCGCTTTGCCGTTCTTTCATGTCTATGGCATGACGGTGGTGATGAATTTTGCAATTCGGCTGGCATCCACCATTATTTTGGTGCCCAAGTTTGACAGAGATTTGATTTTGCAATTAATTAACAAATACCGACCTACATATTTTCCCGGGGCACCAACCATGTATGTGGGGCTGATCAATCATCCCTCAATTGATCAGTACGATCTGTCGTCGATCGAGGCATGTCTCAGCGGGTCTGCCCCACTGCCGGTCGAAGTGCAGGAACAGTTTGAAAAGCTGACCGGAGGAAGGCTGCTGGAAGGTTACGGAATGACGGAAACTTCACCTGTGACCCATTCCAATCTCGTCTGGGAACGCGTGAAAAATTCGACGATCGGGTTGCCATGGCCGGATACGGATGCGCGCATTGTAGATCCCGAGACTGGCGAGGTGCTGCAGCCCGGAGAAGTGGGAGAGTTGCAAGTGAAAGGGCCTCAGGTGATGAAAGGATATTGGAACCGGCCGGAAGAGACAAAGCAAGTATTGAAAGACGGCTGGTTAAGCACGGGAGATATCGGGCGCATGGATGAAGACGGCTACTTTTATATTATCGACCGGAAGAAGGATACGATCATTGCCGGCGGCTTCAATATCTATCCGCGCGAAGTGGAGGAAATCCTGTTTGAGCATCCGGCGATTGAAGAGGCGTCGGTTGTCGGTGTGCCCGACCCGTATCGGGGGGAGACGGTGAAAGCTTTCATCGTGCTGAAAAAAGGACAGCAGGTGACGGAAGATGAGCTGAACCAGTTTTGCCGGGCCCGACTTGCCAGTTACAAGGTTCCGCGTTTGTATGAATTCCGCGATGAACTGCCCAAATCTTCCGTTGGCAAAGTATTGCGCCGCGTTTTGGTTGAAGAGGAAAAAGTGAAGTTGCAACAAAAAGAGCAGTAATTCCAGAAAATGCCGGAAGGAAAAGTCAAATAATACGTTTAATTATAACCTGTAAAATGTGTATAAATGCATTGACAATTGGGAAGTATTAACCTAAACTTAAATTGAATGAATAGTCATTCATCGTAAAATACTGAGAGGATTTGAACCATGGCTAAACGGACCGGAGAAAAGTATGAAGCGATCATTGAGGCTGCCATTCGCGTGATCGCGAAATATGGCTATCACAATGCACAGGTGTCAAAGATCGCCCGTGAAGCCAAGGTGGCAGACGGTACCATTTACTTATACTTTGAAAACAAAGATGATGTACTGATCTCTTTGTTCAGTGAAAAAATGGGTTCTTTCATCACCAAGGTTGAAGAGGAGCTCAAACAGATTAAATCCCCCTCAGATCAGCTCTATAAACTGATTCAACTTCATTTTCAGCATTTGGAGCGGGATCATGAGCTCGCCCTTGTCACCCAGATCGAATTGAGGCAGTCCAATCCTGAAGTGCGCAAGGGGATTGGGGAGATCTTGAAAAGGTATTTGAATGTGATTGACCAGATCATCGAGCGTGGTATCGAAACAGGCATTTTCCGCAGCGATCTCGATGTGCGCATCACAAGGAAAATGATTTTCGGGACGTTGGATGAGACGGTGACATCATGGATTATGAACAACCATAAATACAGTTTGCTCGATCAAGTGGATGAGATTCACCGTTTGTTCATCTCTGGTATGGGGGATTAAAGAAAATCTTCGCGTAAGGTTAGGGGGAGAGTAACCATGAACATCCTTGTTTGCCTCAAACAGACTTTTGACACCGAAGAGCGCATTACCATTGAGAATGGCCGCATCAGCGAAGACGGGGTGGAGTTTGTCATCAACCCTTATGATGAATATGCCGTGGAAGAAGCCATTCGCCTCAAGGAGAAGCACGGCGGCGAGGTGACGGTGATCACGATCGGGCCGGAGCGCGCGGAACAAGCTTTGCGCACGGCGATGGCGATGGGTGCTGACAAAGGGGTGATCGTGGACATCGAAGAATTGGAAGAAGAGCCGGATGAACATACCATTGCAAAAATCCTGGCTGCCACCATCAAGGAAGAGGATCTCGCCTTCGATATTATCCTGTGCGGTTATATGGCCGTGGATGACGGCTCGGCACAAGTGGGGCCGCGTTTGGCAGAGCTTTTGGAAATCCCCCATATTTCCACTATTACCAAGCTGGATATCGATGGGAACAAAGTGTCGGTGGAAAAAGATGTGGAGGGGGATGTCGAGCTGATTCACTCCAGTCTTCCGATCCTGGTCACGGCCCAACAGGGGCTGAACGACCCGCGTTATCCTTCGCTTCCGGGTATTATGAAAGCAAAAAAGAAACCGCTTACGCGCTTGGAATTGGATGATCTCGATCTGGACGAAGAAGAGATCGCTGCCAAAACGGAAACGATCGATGTCTTCCTTCCGCCGAAAAAACAAGCGGGGAAAATCCTGCAAGGGGATATTAAAGACCAAGCAAAAGAACTGGTTCAACTGCTTAGGAACGAAGCGAAAGTGATTTAACAGCGAGGGGGAACGAATTCATGAGCAGAAACGTACTTGTGTTGGCCGATGTCCGCGATGGCAAATTGCGCAACGTGAGTCTGGAATCCCTGGCGGCAGCCCGTAAAGTGGCAGAAGGAGGGAGCGTGACAGCCGCCGTGTTTGGCAGCTTTGCCAAAGACCTGGTTGATCCGCTTGCCGAGCATGGGGCTGACAAAGTACTCGTCGTTACCAATCATGAATTGGATCAGTATACGACCGATGGTTATTTCGCCGCCTTTAAAAAGGTGATTGAACATATAAACCCGGATGTGATCTTCACCGGGCATACCGCCGTCGGCAAAGATCTGTCCCCGCGAATTGCGGCACGCTTGGGATTGGGGCTTGTTTCCGACGTGACCAGAGTTGAGCTTGAAGAAGGACGAATCGTCTTTACCCGGCCGATCTATGCCGGAAAAGCGTTTGTGAAGAAAGTGTTCAAAGAAGGTACGGTTTTTGCCACGCTTCGGCCCAACAATATTGAAAAGGGAGAAGCGGATTCAGGGCGCAAGGCCAACGTTGAGGAATTGCGAGTAGATGTACCGGCTGATCTCTTGCGCACCATTGTAAAAGATGTGGTTAAAAAATCGACTGACGGAGTCGATCTTTCCGAAGCAAGAATCATTGTTTCTGGCGGGCGCGGTGTCAAAAGCGCAGACGGTTTCAAGCCGCTGGAGGAATTGGCCAGCCTTCTCGGAGGTGCTGTCGGGGCTTCGCGCGGTGCCTGCGATTCCGGTTATTGTGATTATGCCCTGCAGATCGGGCAGACCGGGAAAGTGGTTACACCTGATTTGTACATTGCATGCGGAATTTCCGGGGCGATTCAGCATCTGGCGGGCATGTCAAACTCCAAAGTGATCGTGGCCATCAACAAAGATCCGGAAGCACCGATATTCCAGGTGGCTGATTACGGGATCGTCGGCGATTTGTTTGAAGTGGTCCCTCTGTTGACAGAGGAGTTTAAAAAACTGCTCGCCCAGAATTAAAAATCATCAGCAATCATTCGCAAGCTGGAGCACAATATGATTATTGTGCTCTTTGCTGTATTGTCACCGTCTGGAATGGTTGTAACTTTTTTTTTTCAAGTGGTATACTATCTCTGTAGAACAGTCTATATGGCTTGTTCGGTTTGCAGGTTTGCAACAGATTATGAGGAGGATTTTTCAAATGGCTATTGTAGAAATTACAGATCAAACTTTTAATAAAGAAGTCGAATCTGCTGATGCCGGTTCGGTGTTGGTCGATTTTTGGGCACCATGGTGCGGTCCGTGCCGCATGTTGGCTCCGATCCTGGAAGAAGTGGACGGTGAAATGGGCGATCAGGTGAAAATCGTAAAAGTGAATGTGGATAACAGCCCGGAAACAGCCGGCAAGTTCGGGGTAATGAGCATTCCGACCCTGATGCTCTTCAAAAACGGCGAAATGGTTTCCAAAGCCGTCGGGCTGCAACCGAAAGAACAACTGGTTGCCTGGATTAAAGAGCACATCTAAACCGGAACAAAAGCGATTTATAAGAAAAAATGCCACCAGAGCCAAGCTGGTGGCATTTTACTATTCATCGTCTTTGCGCTCGGTTGACGGGGAATCCGGATCAGATTTCTTAATGGAAAAGGAAACATCCGCATCGTCTGTTGCCGGGGCGGCAGGTTCGGCCTCCACATTGACAATCAATGGGCGCAAATATTTATGATATCGATAGGCGATCATCAAAGTGATGATCATCATGATGAACGGAGTGATTGCGATCTGGAGCAGGAACTGAATCAGCTCCATCACAGCGAGCACACCCTGATTTCCCGAATTTCCGAGAAAGACGAAGACAAAGCTGACCAGTAAGTAAACAACCACGATTGCAACAGTCAACAACATGGCGAAGAAGAAACTTCCAAACACCCGGCCGAACGCTTTGGTGAAAAGCCGGAAGGATTTTTTGAGTGATAAGATCACGTCAGTATCTTCGCTGATCAGAATATAGGGAGCATGCATGAAGGCCAGGCCCAAAATGAAGAAACCGATCAGTCCGATCAGAATCAATAATGCGCCGATGACAGGCGAATTCATCCCGGCTGCGATAATTCCGATTAACAGCAGCAAGCCTGGCACGAGATATGCTAAACTAGACAAGAGGTATACGAGAAAGGCTTTCAGCATGTATTTGAAGCCTTTGCTGAAATATGTAGAGATGTCTGATTTGTTTTCCGCGACAGCCTGGACGGCGACGCTGATCGACCCGGCGTTTTGAAATGCTTCGAGAAGCAAGTACAAAATCCCGCCGATGAGCAGAAACAGGAGCAGGATCAATAACGTGCCGGACGAGAAAAAGGAATCGAGCATCGGGATGATCTCGTCACCGGTCATGGTGTCCAGACTGATTCCCGATGGCAGTGATCCGACCAGGAGAGCACCGCCGACAATCATGAGCGCAAAGAAGAAGAGAACAAAAATAAAGGCTCCAACAATGCCGACCGCAAGCGATCCGACCAGGTTGGAGAGCCATACTTTGACTCCGTGCTGACGCAGAATATCGGAAAAACGTAACACGAAGAAAATTCCTCCTTTAGTTAAGATAAGATAAATATACCATGTTTGCATATCTAGATAACCAATAATATTTTAAAGTTTTTTATATGTTGAAAGAGGGGTATCATGGGACTGATTCAGGATAAGCTGGCTCTTTTGCCCGAGCAACCGGGATGCTACCTGATGAAAAATAAAGATGGGGAAATTATTTATGTCGGCAAGGCAAAGAGCTTGAAAAACCGGGTTCGTTCTTACTTTACCGGCAGTCATGACGGAAAAACGCAACGATTGGTCATGGATATCGCCGATTTTGAATATATCGTGACCGGCAGCCCTCTGGAAGCTCTCATCTTGGAGTGCAATCTGATCAAGAAGCACCGGCCGCGTTACAATATCATGCTGAAGGATGACAAGTCTTACCCTTACCTGCGCCTGACCAAGGAGCGTCACCCGCGCCTGGAAGTGACGCGAAATCTGAAGAAAGACGGTTCACGGTATTTTGGCCCTTATCCCCATGCAGGGGCGGCGCAGCACACCAAAAAATTACTTGATCGCTTGTTTCCGCTCAGAAAGTGCAAAACGATTCCCAAACGCGTTTGTTTGTATTACCATATGGGGCAATGCTTGGCTCCCTGTGAATTTGAAGTGAATAAAGAGGAGTATGAAGCGATCACTCAAAAGATTACCCGCTTTTTGAATGGCGGTTATCCGGAACTGAAGCGGGAGCTGAAGAAAAAGATGGGAGAAGCAGCCGAAAGGCTGGAGTTTGAGCGGGCCAAAGAGTACCGGGATCTGCTCCGGGATATTGAGGCGACGATGGAGAAGCAAAACATTGTCTTTCAGGATCAAATTGATCGTGACGTGTTTGGTTATGCGGCCGAAAAGGGGCTTATGTGTGTTCAGGTCTTTTTCGTGCGCCAGGGGAAATTGATCGAGCGCGAAGTTTCCATTTTCCCTCACCATCAAGAGCCGGAAGAGGATTTTTTGACGTTTGTCGCCCAGTTTTACCACGAAATGC
Organism: Thermoactinomyces sp. CICC 10521; assembly: GCF_016055135.1. Lineage (NCBI taxonomy): Bacteria > Bacillati > Bacillota > Bacilli > Caryophanales > Thermoactinomycetaceae > Thermoactinomyces > Thermoactinomyces sp. CICC 10521. Next base: position 24,666 of record NZ_JAECVZ010000020.1, read on the forward strand.
CCGGCCTGCCGAAGGAGATTCACCTGCCACAGGGAATCGATCTCGAACTATTACAGGGTCTTTTGCCCGAGGTTCACGTGCAGATTCCGCAGCGCGGGGTGAAGGCAAATCTGGTGAACATGGCGATGGAAAATGCACGGATCGCTCTCAAGGAGCGGTTCCAACTGATGGAAAGAGACGAAGAGAAAACCGTCCGCGCCCTGGAGAATTTGGCAGAAGTTCTTGGCATCGGATTGCCGCGCCGCATTGAAGCTTTTGACAACTCCAACATTCAGGGAACCGATCCCGTTTCAGCGATGGTGTGCTTCATTGACGGAAAACCGGCGAAAAAGGAGTACCGAAAGTTTAAAATCCGCACAGTCGACCAGCCGGATGATGTGAAAACGATGCGGGAAGTGATCCGGCGGCGCTATACCCGCGTGTTGAAGGAAAATCTTCCGTTGCCGGATCTGATTCTGGTCGATGGCGGAAAGGGACAGATCAACGCGGCGCGTGATGTGCTTGAAAACGAGCTCGGCCTTTATATTCCGTTGGCCGGTATGGTAAAAGACGACAAACACCGGACGGCGGGGCTAATCGCCGGGGATCCGCCGCAAAATGTGAATTTAAAGCGGGGGAGTCAAGAATTTTATCTGATCGGGCGCATTCAGGAAGAGGTTCACCGCTTTGCCATCACCTTCCACCGGCAGACGAGGGGGAAACACCTGCTCGAATCGGCACTGGACAAGATTCCCGGAATTGGGCCCAAGCGGAAGCAGCAACTGTATCGTCATTTTGGCTCCATCGCTAAAATGAGGGAAGCATCCGTCGAGGAGTTTCGCAAAGCGGGAATCGGGGATAAGCTGGCGCATACGATCAAGGAATCACTGCGCAATACAGAGTAACCTGCTCTTTGCATCGCAAGGGGCGGGACTTTTTTATTTCAAACATTTTATGATTATTTTTTTGATAACTTGTATCATTTTTACATTTGCTATATCTTTTTTTTAGGGGATCAATTTCAATTTCTGAAACTTTTTCCTTTTGCCCGCTGGTATAATAGAATTAAACCATTTTGCCGGGAGGTTGCCATGACAGGATCAGATAAGCAGCTACATAAACTGGAGACGATGGATCCGCTTGAATTTTTGGGCCAGTTCACAGGCGGACAGCCTGTTGCCAAACCGCTGGGCCAGTTGGTTTATGACCTGAAAAAAAATTATGCTTTCTCCAATGGTGTGATCAATGCTTTGTTTCAGGTATGCCTGGAGGAAAATGATTATAAAATCGTTCGTTCCCATGTGATGAACATGGCAGAGCGGCTGGGGGCGGCAATGGTGCGAACCGCGCAGGATGTTTTTGCTTATCTGCAGGCAGATTCCAGGCAAAGCAAAACCGGGAACAGACAGAAAACGCGAAATTTCGACAGTTTTAACTCTGAATATGTGGAGACCAATATCGCCCTGATTGCCAGACAACTTCATGAAGTGCGCCAGGAAGTGAATATCCGGTTCCAGCAGATTCAAAAACAGCTGGACCGCATCGAAAGCCAGTTGGGGCAATTGACAGATTTGTTTAAATAACGGAAAGCCAAATCCAACGATCGTTATGTTCAACTTTGCATAGCGGTCTTTTTTGCTTTATGGAGAGGGTTGCCCAGGCGAAGGTTTTTTTTGCTTTTTGCAGAACGCCATAAGAGGATATAGAAATTTTCTATCTTGAACTCATCGACTATGCAGGAAAGGAAGGAAAGAATGATGAGAACGGGAGTGGTGATCGGAGGGGGAGTAGCGGGACTTGTTACGGCCATCCAGTTAGCCGCCCGCGGAGTAAAAGTGACGCTCTTTGAAAAAGAAGCGGCCTTGGGCGGGAGATTTCGCTCTGTGCAGGCGGGGGATTACTTTTTCGATACGGGTTCCTCAACGGTTCTGATGCCCTGGGTTTTTGAACGCTTCATGCGTCAGTCAGGAGAGTCTGAGCCATTGCCCTTTGTTCCGCTTGAGGTCAACAGCCGCCATTTTTTTTATAACAAAACCATTGTTGATTTATCGGCAGACCCTGATATTATGGCTGAACAGCTGGACGGGTTTTCACCGGAGGACCGGCAGGGGTTTCTCGATTATCTCACAGAAACAGGCCGGCTCTATGAGACGGTGGAAGAGTGGATGCTGGAAGAGAGCGGAGGGCAGGGCGGTAAACGGTTTTCGGCGAAGTGGCTCAAAGCGTGGTTTTCCATTCATCCTTTTGTTTCCCTCGACTCGTTTCATCGCCGCTTTTTCTCAGATCCCCGTTTGATTGCCATGATGAATCGTTTGGTGACCGGCGGCCGGGTTTCACCCTATGAAGCCCCTTCGTTTCTTTCCTTTATCGCTTATTTGCATCTGGTGCAAGGAACCTGTTTTGTGGAAGGGGGGAGCGGCCGGTTGATTGAGCTGTTGGAGAAACGGGCCAGATCGCTGGGGGTTGCGATTCATCTGAACTGTCCGGTGGAAAGGATTCTTGTCTCCGGCAGCCATGTGGCAGGGGTCCGGGCAAAAGAAGAGAACTGGAGCGCGCAATTGGTGGTTTCCGCCGTTGACAATATACAGACACAAACGGAATTGCTCGAACGAACGAAGGTCAAGCACTCAGACCAGCCGGGCAGTTCCGCTTTTCTCTGCCTGTGGGGCGTCAAGCAGCCGTTTCCTTTTTTGCACCATCACAATTATTTTTATCCGAGCGATTACTGGCGGCATGATATTGACTTGTTTGATCAGCAAAGATGGACGGAGTCGCCCATTATCTATGTGGGGAATCCATCTGCTTCCGGACAGGGGAGAGTGGCGACGGAAAGCCGTTTGCATGTGAAGGTGAACGTGCCGCTTCGGAAGATGGACAATGAGAAGCCGTCTTACACCGCTTATCGCGATCTTTTGCTTTTTCTGCTGGAAAAGGTGTGGGGGTTGAAAGGATTGGAGGAATCCTTGGAAGTGGAAGAGGTATATGGGCCGGATGAGTTGGATTTACGGATTGGTACGCAGGAGGCGGTATCGCCCGGGAAAATGGTCCGTCGTTTCCGGCCCCGGTTCCACGATCCGATCCGGGACCGGCAGATAAAAGGGCTTTACTATACGAGTTCTGTGGCCGATTTTGCCGAAGATCCTTCCTTTGCCGCATTGGGTGGTATTCGGACGGCAAAGCGGATCGAGGAGGATTGGAAGGGGGAAATGAGAGCCGGAGCAGTCAGGTGAGTGCAGCTTTTATAAGATGATGTGCATGATTATTCATTTTTGCTGAGGATCACTCGTGGACACACATGCTGCCGGAAAAAATCGAGCGCCGGTGATTGGAGGCGGCCCTGAAACCGGAACCGAAAGTTGCTTTCATGGAAAAGCATCTTGCAAAATCGCTTGAGACTTGCCCCGATCCAAACATTCTGCGGTGATATTTGCTGCCGTTTGCACGTGAGCGCCGCTGATGGGATCGACAGGGAAAAGGAAATAAATGAGACCAAAATTCTATTATTGCGTATAAATATTGGATATGTTATCATCTGAACAACAATTGAAATGAAATGACTCGCTGATCATGTGGAATAGAGGTGCGGCTTTTATCAGTACTTGTCTGGAGTTCGGGGACGAGGAAGGACAGGGAAAGGAAAATGCCGCCGAAGTTTGTTTTGGGTTGCCGGCCCGAAGCAGGCTGGTACCGTGCCCGAACAGGGGCGGTATTGTCACAGAAGCCACTGCTTTTGTGGAGCGCTAATCCGCAGGGAACGAGCGAACTGGAGCATTGGTAGGTACAAGGCGACAGCTAGCGACTCTCTGCTGTGGCCTTCTGTTTTTTTTCAGGAGAGTAGTGGATGAGCGAGTACCGAGCAGAGAGGAGAGGAACAATGAGCATCGTCGTGCAAAAATTTGGCGGCACCTCAGTCGGCAGCATCGAGCGCATTCGTGCCGTGGCAGAGATCGTTGCGAAAACGGCGGCAAAAGGACACCAGTGCGTAGTCGTGGTTTCGGCCATGGGGAAATCAACAGACCAGCTTGTCGCAATGGCGAAAGAAATCAGTGAAAATCCTTCACCTAGGGAGATGGACATGCTCTTGACGACGGGGGAGCAAGTGAGCATCGCCTTGCTGTCGATGGCACTGCAGGAAAAGGGGCTGAAGGCCCGTTCGATGACGGGATGGCAGGCCGGGATTGAAACCGATCACGTTCACGGGAAAGCGATGGTTCGCCATGTGAACACGGATGCGATTCTGAACTGCCTGAATCGGGGCGAAGTGGTTGTCGTGGCCGGTTTCCAGGGGCTCTCCCCAAACAGCGAGATCACGACGCTCGGGCGCGGAGGTTCCGACACGACTGCGGTGGTCTTGGCGGCGGCCCTGAAAGCAGAGTATTGCGAGATTTATACTGATGTCACCGGCGTCTTTACGGCTGATCCCCGGATTGTTCCCAGCGCGAGAAAGATGGAAGAGATCTCGTATGAAGAGATGCTGGAGCTGGCGCATTTGGGCGCGGGGGTGCTGCATCCCCGTTCCGTCGAGGCAGCGCTCATCAATCAGGTTGATCTGATCGTGCGCTCCAGCTTTGTCGATGAACCGGGAACTTGGGTGAAGGAGGAAAGCACAATGGAACAGGAATTAAATGTGAGAGGGATCGCTCACGATCTCAATGTGGCCAGGATTAAAGTATTGGGATTGCCCAACCATGAACATACATTAACCCGGTTGTTCAGTCTTCTGGCCGACGCGCACATCAATGTGGATATTATCGTGCAAAGTGAACATGATCAGGAAACCATCGATGTCGCCTTCAGCGTCGCCGAAAACGAGGGAGCGGAAGCAGAGCGGGTTCTGCAAAGCGCTAAAGAGGAGCTGAACTTTGTCAAAATTTTGGCGGAGTCCGGTTTGGCCAAGGTATCAGCGGTAGGGGTAGGCATGATGACCAAGCCGGGGGTTGCCGCCAAAATGTTTTCCTGCTTGAGTGAAGCCGGAGTCCGGGTCAAAATGGTTTCCACATCTGAAATCAAAATCTCGTGCGTAATTGACCGTGAACTTGCAAAAACGGCGGTTCAGCGGCTTCACACTGCGTTTGGGCTGGATGGGCACAAGGAAACGGCGTCGGGAAAAAAAGAATTAAACCCTTCCGTTGTGTAAAGATCATTTGACCGGCATTCACCTGGTTGCAGGTGAACCTGCCGGTTTTTTTATGGAATCGGCTTGACTGAAAACAATTGTTTAAGGGATGATTAAAATGATTAAGAAATTGCATTATATATGAAAATATTTTTTTATTCAGATGCCCGTTGCCTTGGAGGTGGAAAGCTTGCTGCGCTACATTTTGGGCCGCATTGTTCAGATGGTGGTTACGCTGTGGGTAATTGCGACCATCACCTTTCTCATGATGAAAGCGATTCCGGGAGACCCTTTTTCAAGCGATAAAAAACTTCCGGAAGAAGTGCTTCACAACCTGCGGGCGTACTATCACCTGGATGAACCCGTTTCGGTTCAATATTTGGTGTATATGAAGGATTTACTCACCTTTGATTTGGGATTTTCGATAAAAGATCAGACCCGGACGGTGAATGACATTATTGCTGACGGTTTTCCGGTTTCCGCGCAACTGGGAGCACAAGCGCTGGTCGTGGCCATCATTGCCGGCGTCATTCTCGGCGCAGTGGCCGCCCTTCGGCAAAATCGCTTGACGGACTATGCGGCAATGGTTATGGCCGTCCTGGGGATTTCGATTCCCAGTTTTGTGTTGGCTCCCCTGCTCCAGAAGTATCTGGGAGTCGAATGGGAATTGCTGCCCGTGGCCAGATGGGAGGGATTCACCTCGACCATCATGCCGACCATCACCCTGGCGGCCTTACCGCTGGCGACCATAACGCGGTTAATGCGCGCGAGCATGGTGGAAGTGCTGACCCAGGATTATATCCGGACCGCCCGGGCCAAAGGGCTGCCACCCGGCCGGGTGATTTTGCGGCATACCCTGCGCAATTCCATCTTGCCGGTGGTGACAATTCTCGGCCCGATTTCCGTAGGGGTATTGACAGGCAGCTTTGTAATTGAAAACATTTTTTCCATGCCGGGAATCGGCCGGTATTTTGTCGACAGCATTTCCAATCGCGATTATCCGATGATCATGGGCATCACCCTGTTTTATTCCGCCTTGCTCATCTTTGTCAACTTTCTGGTGGATCTCGCTTACGGCTGGATTGATCCGCGGATTCAGATCACGAAAAAGGGGGAGAGGTAAAGTGGAACCGGCAACCGATCAAACGCGTTTTCTTCCCTCTGTCCGGTCGCGTACCGAACTGGAAAAGATCAGCCGCCCGCATACAACCTATTGGCAGGATGTTTGGCGGAGGCTGAGAAAAAACATTCTGGCGATGACCGGACTTGTCCTGATATTGCTGATCGCCCTGATGTCCATTTTCGGTCCGATGATCTCCCCTTATGATTACAGTGATCAAAACTTGAAAGACGGCATCAATCTGGAACCTTCCGGCGAGCATTGGTTCGGGACGGACGATTTGGGGCGGGATGTTTTTGTCCGCGTCTGCGAAGGGGGACGAATCTCCCTGACGATCGGGCTGATGGCCGCATTGATCGATCTGCTGATCGGGGTGATCTATGGAGGGATTGCCGGTTATCGGGGAGGGAGAACCGATGAAGTGATGATGCGAATCGTTGATATTTTATGGGGACTGCCTTATTTATTGACGGTCATTTTGCTCATGGTGGTCATGCCGCCGGGGTTGGGAACGATTATTCTCGCGCTGACCGTGACCGGATGGCTGAATATGGCCCGCTTGGTAAGGGGACAGGTTCTTCAGTTGAAAGAACAGGAGTTTGTGCTGGCCGCCCGGACTCTCGGAGCCGGTACAAAACGGATTTTGTTCAAGCATCTGATTCCGAATGCCATGGGCCCGATCATCATCATGCTCACCTTGACCGTCCCGTCGGCCATCTTTGCCGAAGCGTTTTTAAGTTTTTTGGGATTGGGTGTCCAGGCACCGATTGCCAGCTGGGGAACGATGATCAACGATTCACTGATCACGATTCTTTCCGGTGAATGGTGGCGCCTCTTTTTTCCCTCGTTGTTCCTCTGTATCACAATGCTTGCTTTTAACGCCCTCGGTGACGGACTGCGTGACGCGCTTGATCCGAAGATGCGCAAATAGAAAGGAAGAGAAAAATGGGGACGAATCCGCTTTTGGAGGTAAGCGATTTGCACATTTCGTTTCAGGTGGACGGCGGGGAAGTGCAGGCGGTCCGCGGTGTTACTTTTGCCTTGCACAAAGGGGAGATGCTGGCGGTAGTCGGTGAATCGGGCAGCGGCAAAAGCGTCACCGCCTTGTCGCTGATGCGGCTCATCCCTGATCCCCCGGGCCGGATCAAGCAGGGGAAAATCATGTTTGACGGCAAGGATTTGACAAAACTCTCCGAGCGGGAAATGTTTCAAATCCGTGGCTCAAAGATCGCGATGATTTTTCAGGATCCGATGACTTCCTTAAATCCGACCATGACCGTGGGAAGACAGATTATTGAAGGGATCCGCTGGCATCAGCAGACGGGCGTGACCGAAGCGAAAGAAAAAGCGGTGGAAATGCTGAAATTGGTCGGAATTCCCAATCCGGAAAAAAGATTGACGCAATACCCGCACGAATTTAGCGGCGGAATGCGCCAGCGGGTGATGATCGCCATGGCCCTCGCTTGCAATCCGCAAGTCCTGATCGCCGACGAACCGACGACGGCACTGGATGTTACGATTCAGGCCCAGATCCTGGAGCTGATGAAAAAACTTCAGCGGGAAACGGATACGGCGATTATTCTCATCACGCATGATCTGGGGGTTGTCGCGGAAACCGCAGATCGCGTTGCGGTGATGTACGGGGGACGGCTGGTGGAAACCGGCGGGGTGGAAGAAATATTTGCGGATGCGCGCCATCCCTACACCTGGGGATTACTTGATTCCATGCCACGCTTGGATCTGCCGCGTGACCGGCATCTGGAACCGATTCCCGGCTCGCCCCCCGACTTGTTCTCTCCTCCAGCCGGTTGTCCATTTGCCGACCGCTGTCCTCATGCCATGAATATCTGTCATGAAGAAATGCCGCCGGTCACCCAGATTACCTCCACCCATCAGGTTTTTTGCTGGCTGGAAGACCCGGCTGCGCCATCGGTAGAGAGGAAAAAGCGAATCATCGGCTGAGTTTCCCGAAAAGGCAGTGCATTTCTCCGATTGAGAGACAGCAGCTTGACACCCGGGCAGTTTGGCGATATGATCAGAATGATGAATGAAGAAAAATTGAAAATTCTTCTTATCCAGAGTGGCGGAGGGACTGGCCCGATGAAGCCCGGCAACCTCGCTATGATCATTAGCGGTTGGTGCCAATTCCTGCAGAACGCAGAATCGTTCTGAGAGATGAGAAGAGGCTTGAAGATAAATAGCGTGAGCAAAGAAGCCCTCTTCTTTTTGAAGAGGGTTTTCTGTTTTCATGACATAGGTCTTTTACCTAAAATCATTGGAGGAATGAGGATGTTGACACGGGCCATCAGCCGGAAAAATACAGAAAAAATCGGTTCGCTGCAATTGGAGTCCGGTGAAAAACTCGCTGAGGTGGAAGTGGCGTACGAGCTGGCGGGAAAATGGACGCTTGAAAAGGATAACGTGATTGTCGTTTGTCATGCATTGACGGGGGATACTCACACCGTCGGGGATGAACAGTCACCGGGCTGGTGGGACGGCTTGATCGGGCCTGGAGGCTATATCGACACGCAGCGGTATGCAGTGATCACCATGAACACGCTCGGCGGGTGCAACGGGAGCACGGGGCCTTCCTCACCCCATCCGGAGACAGGCACTCCTTATGGAAGCCGTTTTCCCAAAGTGACCATCCGGGATATGGTCAAGGCCCAATATATTTGCCTTGAAAAATTGGGGATCAGACACGTGAAAGCGGTGATCGGGGGATCGATGGGAGGCATGCTGGCCCTCGAATGGGCGGTGATGTACCCCGACTTTATGGACGCCTGCATTCCGATTGCGACCGGGGCAACCTTGTCCTCGCTGTCGATGGCTCATAACGAAATCGGGCGCCGGGCGATCATGCTGGATCCGCAGTGGCAAGGCGGGGATTATTACCCGGGTTCCGGCCCCCTCAACGGGTTATCGACGGCACGCATGGTGGGCATGGTCACTTACCGGACCGAAGATTTATTTGAACGGCGCTTCCGCCGGGAGGGAGAAGAAAATCCTTATTTGCAGGTTGAGAGCTATTTGCGGTACCAAGGTGAAAAACTGGTCAGCCGGTTTGATGCCAATTCCTATCTCCTGTTTCTTTCCGCAATGGACGGGCATGATATCGGGCGGGGACGCGGTGGAATCGAGAAAGCAGTCGAGATGATCCGCGCCAGGATCTTAACGATCGGGATTACGGAAGATATGTATTTTCCGGTCAGGCAGCAGCGTTCCTTTCATCAGCTTTGTTTAAATAAAGGGAAAAACGCAGTTTACCATGAATTTTCATCATATTACGGACATGATGCCTTTTTGGTGGAATTTAACCAATTTGGCCCCAAAATACGGCAATTTTTGGAGGTAAGCGGCTAGTTTCCCCCCCTTGATGGTTCCTTGACGGTACTTCCATTTCGGGAGTAAAATAAATACCGAGTTGAAACCCTTTTCTATTATTGTTATTTTGGAAGAGTTTTCAATTCTCTTTACTGCGATTATGACCTGGATTGGAGGCAAAAGATGAGCACGCAACGCAGTTTTTTCAACCGTCGGATACACTCGTTGCTGGGCGTAATACCGGTGGGCTTTTTTTTACTTGAACACTTGTATACCAACTATTACGCCACCAAAGGGGCAGGCGCTTTTGTAGAGCAGGTTAAGTGGCTTTGGCATATTCCCATCTTAACTGTTCTGGAAATCGTTTTTATTTTCTTGCCTCTTTTGTATCACGGGATTTACGGTTTGTATATCGCTTTTCGGGCGAAAAACAATGTGGGGAACTTTGGTACATTCCGCAACTGGATGTTCCTTCTGCAACGGGTTACCGGCGTGATCACGTTGATTTTCGTCATTTGGCACGTCTGGGAAACGCGGGTTCATGTGGCGCTGGATCATTTGACAGCGGAACAACTGGCGGAACTCATGGCAACGATCCTGCAAAATCCGGTTTTCCTGACCCTGTACCTGATCGGATTGATCTCCGCCGTCTTCCACTTCAGCAATGGAATGTGGGCGTTTCTCGTCAGCTGGGGGGTAACGGTCGGACCGCGCGCACAAAGGGTATCCACCTGGGTCTGGGGCGTTGTTTTCGTGATCGTTTCCTACATGGGTGTGTCTTCGCTGTTAGCATTTGCAAGACCAGAATTCATCCAACAATTGGCACAGCATTAGAAGGGAGCACATGCCAATGAATGAAAAAATCATTGTTGTAGGCGGCGGGCTGGCCGGTTTAATGGCTACGCTCAAGGCGGCTGAAGCAGGCGCCGATGTTCAACTCTTTTCCCTTGTCCCCGTAAAGCGCTCTCACTCCGTGTGTGCACAGGGAGGCATCAATGGTGCTGTGAATACCAAAGGAGAAGGGGACTCCCCGTGGGAACACTTCGATGATACGATCTACGGCGGCGACTTTTTGGCAAACCAACCGCCGGTAAAAGCGATGTGCGAAGCGGCACCGGGAATCATTTATCTGATGGACCGGATGGGTGTGCCATTCAACCGCACACCGGAAGGGTTGATCGATTTCCGTCGCTTTGGCGGAACCAAACACCACCGTACTGCCTACGCGGGTGCAACCACCGGGCAGCAGCTTTTGTATGCGCTTGATGAACAAGTGCGCCGCTACGAAGTGGAAGGACGCGTTACTAAATATGAGTATTGGGAGTTTCTGAGAATTTTGCAGGATGACGCAGGAGTATGTCGGGGGATTGTTGCGCAAAATTTAAGAAGCAGTGAAATTGTGGCATTCCCGGCAGATGCGGTCATTCTGGCGACCGGCGGACCGGGAATTATCTTTGGTAAATCGACCAACTCCATGATCAATACCGGTACGGCGGCGAGCGCTGTTTATCAGCAAGGGGCTTATTATGCCAACGGCGAGTTTATCCAGATTCACCCGACAGCGATTCCGGGAGATGACAAACTTCGCCTGATGTCGGAATCGGCCCGGGGAGAAGGCGGACGCGTCTGGACCTATAAGGACGGAAAACCGTGGTATTTCCTCGAAGAGTGGTATCCAGCCTATGGAAACCTGGTACCGCGTGACATTGCCACACGCGCCATTTTTAAAGTGTGTGTGGATATGAAACTGGGGATCAACGGCGAAAACATGGTCTATCTGGACCTCTCGCACAAAGATCCGAAAGAATTGGATATCAAACTCGGCGGTATTATTGAGATTTATGAGAAATTCATGGGAGAGGACCCGCGCAAAGTCCCGATGAAAATTTTCCCTGCCGTTCACTACTCGATGGGCGGATTGTGGGTTGATTATAACCAAATGACCAACATCCCCGGCCTGTTTGCAGCCGGCGAATGCGATTATCAGTATCACGGGGCGAACCGTCTGGGCGCAAACTCGCTCCTGTCCAGCATTTTCGGCGGAATGGTGGCTGGCCCGAAAGCGATCGAATATGTGCGTGGCCTTGACAAACACATTGATTCAATTGATGCCAGCCAGTTTGAGTCCCAAGTGAAAGCCGAAGAGGAAAAATACGAAAACATCCTCAAAATGGACGGGACCGAGAATGCATATGTTCTGCACAAGGAACTGGGCGAATGGATGACCAACAACGTGACCATCGTGCGTTACAACGACCGCTTGAAGAAAACGGATGAAAAGATCCAGGAACTGATGGAGCGCTATCAGAATATCAGCATGGTTGATACCAGCAAATGGAGCAACAGCGCAGCATCGTTTACCCGCCAGCTGTGGAACATGCTGCAACTGGCCCGCGTCATCACCATTGGTGCCTACAACCGGAATGAAAGCCGCGGGGCTCACTATAAACCTGATTTCCCTGATCGTAACGATGAAGAGTGGCTGAAAACAACCAAGGCGAAATTCACTCCGGAAGGTCCTGAATTTGAGTATGAACCGGTCGACATTTCTCTGATCAAGCCTCGTCCGCGTCGCTATGATGTGGATAAGGGAGGGAACAAAAAACAATGAGCGAACAACAATTTGTACACCTCATCGTCACACGGCAGGACGGTCCGGATGGAAAGCCGTACAAAGAAGAGTTTAAAATCCCTTATCGAAAAAACATGAATCTTATTTCCGCGTTAATGGAAATTCAGCGCAATCCGGTCAATTCCAAAGGCGAAAAAGTGTCTCCGGTACAGTGGGAATCCAACTGTTTGGAAGAAGTTTGCGGTGCGTGCTCCATGGTGATCAACGGCAAACCCCGTCAGGCGTGCACGGCTTTGATCGATAAACTGGAACAGCCGATTCGCGTTGAACCGATGAAAACTTTCCCGGTCGTACGCGATTTGGTTGTCGACCGCAGCCGCATGTTTAACGCGCTGAAACGCGTAAAAGCGTGGATTCCGATCGACGGGACGTATGATCTTGGTCCGGGGCCGCGCATTGCGGAAAACGAGCGGCAATGGCGTTATGAGTTGTCCAAGTGCATGACCTGCGGCGTCTGTCTGGAAGCTTGTCCAAACGTCAATACGAAATCTGATTTTATCGGTCCGTTTGTCGTCGGACAAGTCCAGCTCTTCAACTCCCACCCGACAGGGGCCATGAACAAGGAAGAGCGCCTTGAGGCATTGCTGGGCGAAGGCGGTTTGCAAGAATGCGGAAACTCACAAAACTGCGTTCGTGCCTGTCCCAAAGGCATCCCGCTTACCACTGCGATTGCCAAGTCCAACCGCGATGCAACCAAACACATGTTTAAAAAATGGTTGTCTTTCTAAGAAAGTGGCCGTCAGCGACATGCTGGCGGTTTTTTCTGTATAAAAAAGGAACCACTGATTCGTGGTTCCCGTTCATTTCGATTAATTCTTTTTGTCCGAAGCGTTGGTGAAAAATTCTCCGATCGAGCTGAAGAAATCTCCCAGCCATTCAAAGATCGTATCGATAATTCCCTGTGTCGTATCCGAGTTCAGGATATCCTTAATGTCGCCGCGCAGGCTTTGCAATTGGCTGCTGATTTGATCCCAGTCGATTCCAAGTTTGTTGAAGTTCTGTGCGTATTGAACAAGGTTATTGATGGTTTCCTGGTTCAGGTTAATATTGAAATCGTTCGATACATTAACGATAATGTCACGATAATCCTGCGGGGTTTCCGGTTTTTGATCGGAGACCTCTTCTTTTACTTTATTGATGAACTGCACTGCTTTGTTCGGATCTTTGATCTGGTCAGCCAGCTGGGAGGTGACGACGATTTCTTCGTTGGCCACTTCTTTTTTGTTTTCATCGATTTTTTGCCCGGTTGCCGTTTCAAATGCTTTGATGATCCCGGTCAGACCAGCCGTTCCCGATACGCGGAACGGAGCTGTCACATAAATATCAGCATCTTTGATACCTGCGGTGATCGCGGCATTTGCATACATGCTGGGTGTGATATTGGTGATGTTTTTTGTTTTGACCGAGATGCCTCCGGAGTTGTTTATCGTGATTTTAGCGGAGGAAATCGCTTTGGTTCCGATGACATTATCACTTAAGTATTTCCCTAAATATTGGTGTTCTTCCTGGTTGGTCACATCGACGATCCGCACATTGCCGGAATTTTCATCGACACCCATTTCTGCCAAGATATTGTCACGTTGCGTACCTGTCAAGTCTTTACCCAAAGTGACAACAGTCTGCGCTTCAATGGCATCAGCAGAGGCAAGCGAAGGTAGCAACATCGTCATGGCCGTGATGAAGGAAAGAGTCAAAATACTAAATTTCTTCCAGTGTTTTTTCATGTGAAATGAAATCCCCCTTTTCATAAGAGAAAACGAGAAAAGTAAAAGATGGGTTTCGCTATTTCCGCTGCACACCCGGATGTTTTTTCACGGCGAAAATGGGAAAATCCGGTGAGCAAAAAGCGGCTCAAATCTAATTGTAGCGTGTTCCGCGTCATCTGTGAACAAGAAAAAAGTAGGGAACTTTATATTTATCAATAAAAAAAGCTGCTTCCCCAGGGGGAGACAGCAAGGGAGCAGTATTCAGGCAATGAAATCCAAGTACATTGCGGGCAAGGGGAGCGGTACCCTGCCAACCTTTCTGTGTTTCTGATGGGCGGTCAGTCGGGCTCCACTCCCTTCCCGATTTTGTTTTACGTTGATCTTCGGGTTGTTCAAACAATCAGGATTGTGTTATTTGAAAACCGGTTCTTTCAGTTCCGCCAATTTTTCAAGCGAACTTTTTTCGATGTCGGCGTGAAGGCTGTTGCCATGTGAATCCATTGTCACAATCGCGGCAAATCCTTTTACCTGCAAATGCCACATCGCTTCCGGAATTCCGAACTCCATAAAGTCGACTCCATCCACATGGGTGATGCAATCGGCATAGTACTGCGCTGCGCCGCCAATCGCATTGAGGTAAACGGCTCCATGTTCCTGAAGCGCTTTCAACGTCTTTTGTCCCATACCGCCTTTGCCGATGACAGCTCGAACGCCGAATTTTTTGATGATATCCCCTTGATACGGCTCTTCGCGAATGCTGGTGGTGGGACCGGCCGCTTTCACTTCCCAATTGCCGTCTTTGTCTTTAAGCATCACGGGACCGCAGTGGTAGATGACGCCGCCTTGCAAATCGACGGGTGAATCATGGTCAATCAGATATTTATGAAGCGCATCCCGCCCGGTGTGAATGGGACCGTTTAAAATCACGATGTCCCCCACTCTCAGCTGACGGATTTGCTCTTCGGTAATGGGCGCGGACAGTTCCACCTTGCGGCCGCTTGCAACCGGGTTTGTCTTTTCCTCAGCCTGAACGGATGGCTTTTTGCCGGTATCTTTATAAATCCAGTCCTTGATCTCTCCGGTATTGGCATCAAGGTAAACGCCCTGGCGGCGGAAAGCCCAACAGTTATAGGCCACGGATACATAAAAGCTGGCGGGAATACGGTTGATCGCTCCGATTTTGCATCCCAGCAGTGTGGCATTTCCACCGAATCCCATCGTTCCGATGCTGAGGGTGTTGGCTTTTTCCATGATATAGTCTTCCAGTTGGGCCAGCGAGGGATTGGGATTGGTGTCATCCAGCCTGCGGAACAGCTGCTTTTTGGCCAGTTCATAACCGGTGGTCCGGTCTCCACCGATTCCCACTCCGATAAAACCGGCGCTGCATCCTTGCCCCTGTGCCTGGTAGACGGCATGCAAGATGCATTTGCGGATTCCGTCCAAATCACGGCCGGCGCGTCCAAGCCCCTCCAATTCGCAAGGCAGGCTGTATTGGATATTTTTGTTTTCGCAGCCGCCTCCCTTCAGGATCAGACGGACTTCGATGTCATCCTTTTCCCACTGTTCATATTGAATCACAGGGGTGCCTTCACCAAGGTTGTCACCGCTGTTTTCGCCTGTTAAAGAATCAACCGAATTGGGGCGTAATTTCCCCAATTTTGTCGCTTCCTTCACCGCTTCGCGTATTTGTTCACTCATTTTCAGTTGATTTACTCCAACCGGAACCTTGATTTTAAAGGTGAGCATCCCGGTGTCCTGGCAAATGGGGGAAACGTTTTCTTCTGCCATTTTGATATTCTGGTCGATGGTGGCCAGCGCGAGTGCGGAGCGGGTGCCGGCGTTCTCTTTTTCGCGCGCGGAGCGGATGGCTTCCCTGACATCCGGTGGCAAATTGGTTGATGTTTCGGTAATCAGTTTCAGAATGGATTCTTTTAAAGCGTGCATGAATAACCCCTCTTTGCTCCCATTTTTTATCCATCCTCTATTATATCGCTCCTTAAAAGATGAAAAAAACCCCTGATCATCAAAACGATGACCGGGGGATGGATAAAAGCAGGTTAATTCAAGCTTCGCAGGGCATTTTTAATAAAAAGTTCCTCCGAATCAATCATTCCGCATACTCCGCATTGCACACGGTATTGTTCACCATGGTAGCGGTATTGAAAGGGATCCTGGTCAGAGACTTGTTCAATGATCTCCCCTGTTTGCGCATCTTTTTTGACAGGGGTGACCACTTGTTCAATCAGGTTAAACCGGCTGCGGTTATTGCCACAATGGGGGCAAAGATAAGGAAACGGCATTGGAAATAACCACCTCCAACATTACGTTTCCCGTCTAGTCATGCTTTCATGCAATTCTGCCCCGATCCATTGCTCAGCCCAGTCTTGGATGGAATCGAGTACGGGGGCAAGTGCTTTCCCTTTTTCAGTCAAATCATATTCGATACGGACAGGCGTTTCTGGATAAACGCGCCGCTCGACTATACCGTGCGCTTCCAGTTCTTTTAATCTCTCTGCCAGCATCCGCTCGCTCATTAAAGGAATTTGTTCACGAATATCACGAAAACGTCTGGTTTTTTCCATTAAAACGCGAATAATCAAACCGGTCCATTTTTTGGAGAGTATTTCAATTGCCGCTTCAAACTTCGGGCATATGCAACGTTCCATTCCTCTCACCTCACTTATTATCTTAGCAGATGTTTGCAGGCTTGGCATCTTTCGCTGTTTGTTTGAAGCGGGTTGTTTGATTCGGCTTGAAGAATTGTTAAATCCAGGGTGTTGGCAATACGCGTTGCATTTCCCGGGGAATAAAACGGAAAGCATTCGTCTCTGGTCAAGATGAAAGTCAGACGGGGCAGTCCGTTTGAACCGAAGGGAGATCAGGACTGCTTGGCCCAATCCGGCACAAAAAAATCCCGCTTGATGCCGGTCAGGTCGCTGCGGAAATACACTCATCCACTCCCGTGGATCTTTGTTACATTATTTTCTCCGTCGGCAGTGGTTCATCTTGAGGATCGTGGGGGCCTTCCTGTTTTTTTGCCTCCTCCAGCAAGGAATCGATGGTGGATTTATACCTTCCGAAATACTCGCGGATCTGTCCGTTGCTCCATCCTTTGTTTTTGAATGTTAATAAATGGTCCAAAAGCAGGGGGGACCACAATAATCCCAAAACCGTTTGCGTAAAGGTGTGGGCCGCGATCTCACGTAAACACTGCAAAGGTTTTTTAATGGCAAAAGGCCCTTTTTGCTTCACCGTCACTTTGGGCAAAACTTTGTCCGTCCGCCCGTATTTCGTTTCTTCCAAATGATGAAACCACTCATGATATAAATGCAGTAACCAAATTTCCTCTTCCGGCACTTCCTCACCGTTTCTTTGAAAAAACTGACGGATCTGTTTGAGGGAATGGCGGTAAATGGCAATGGTGGGCGGCTTTTTTATATACTGGGCCCGGATGGACGGATCAGCAGAATGTTTCTCCAGGAATTTGATCCGCACTTTTTGTTTCAACAGATGGTTGATAAAACTTCCCAGCGGGCGTTTTTTCCCATGGAGTGAGGCGATCCGTTCGCCTGTTGCGATTGCTTGTTCGATGAGAGCAGGAACTTGTTCCTTGGAAAGGTATGGATATAATTCGTCCTGTTCCATTTCCGCAAAAAAAAGATAAAAAGGGGGGAGTTGGGGACAATCGTCCAACGTTACTTCATGGAGGTGTTTCCGCCTGATTGAGGGTGTAGTTTTATTCACATTTTCCCTCCATTCCTGCCGTTTTTATAAAGTTGTATGATTGATATGGCTTGACCCATTCCTCACGGAAAAAACACGGCGGCCAGCTTCTTCCCTCCAGTGCCCCGTCATTATTGTTTTTGGCTTAACATGTCAATGATCCATTTTTTCAGATCAATGATGCGAAAATGGTCCGGCGAAGAGTCGGTTCCGCAAACAATCATCGGTACGATGGAATCCAGATGATGGAGTGAACCGTGGCATGCCCCTTTGTGCGTCGGGGAACTGTCACCGATCAACTCATAGCCTGGAGCAGCCGTAACGACGATAACCCGTTCCCCCGTATCCATCACATTGCAAAGGCGAAACAAGACATCGGGGAAGATGCCGAACTCCAATATTTGATTTTCCTGGATTCGGATGTCCAATATGGACAAATCTCCGCTGATCTCCCAGGCCTGTCCATACGTATCCGTATATCCTCCGCCTGGTTTGAACTGCAATTTTCCCTCGGTACTTCCGCTGACCACGTAAACCCAGTCCTGTTCCCGCCAAGCGATCACATCCAGTCTTGTCTCTTCCTTTAAAACATGAATCACTTGTTCCACCGTCAGCGTTTCATCGATCAAATAAATGTAAGCCATCCGCTCGTTGACGCACAGCACCAGCTGATCCCGGGCACTTGGTTTCTTTCTTTTTGTTGGCATAATCTGAAACGGATGCAGCAGTTTGGTCAAATCGATGTAAGCCTCTTGCTTGTTGGGAAGCATTGCTGTTTGTCCGCTGTCTCCGATCACAATAAAAGTCGCCTTGCGAATCGCTTCTTCCCATGAACCAAAAGCGCTTAGAACCTTCTGCAGTTCGACGTCGGCCTTTGCAATCCCTTTGATCTCCTGGGGGCCTTTTTTGTGAACCGCATCATCGTTGGATGGGAAATAAGCGATGGTAAACAAGGGCAATTGACCATTCTGTATGAGCGAAGCCAATTCAGCGCTGCTGTAGCGGTCATTAAAGCCGTAGCGAAAAAAACCGCTGGCCGGTCTGCTTGTACGGAAGAGGCGGGCCATGGCCCCGAAAGAGAAGAAAGCCGGCGCCTTCGCGGCAATGGTGCGGGGCAGCAAGCCCAACAAAGTCGCGATCCATGGTACGGTCAGGGTTTGCTCATGCGGCCCGCGCATAATGATGGCATTGACCGAAGCTGTCGGTACCGCCAGCTCTTCATGAATCGTTTTGACCTCTTTATTGATAAAATGCTGGTTCAAGTTGAGCAAGCCATCTTTTAACACGTTTTTCAACCCGATCGTGAAGGTTTCTTTCAGACCGGTACCGAAGTTGACGACCCGCCCTTCCTGTTTGTGAAAATAGGTGAGTCCGAATATATGGTGCCGACTCGGAGGCATTCCTGTGAGCAGCGTGGTGTCAATGCACGCCGACATGGTTGGAAAAGAAGAGATCACCCGTGGATAATAATGACCGTGATCCCGCAGGTATTTTAGTGCGGGTGCTTTTCCCGCCTGGATCGTTTCCCTGAGCGGAGCGTCCATCAGAGAATCGATCACGATTAAAATCACCGGGCGGGTTGAAGCGCCCAGGTCCGTTTTTTCTTCCGGGCGATTTTCTGCACCTGCGGGCGGCTTTGCAGCCAACAGCAAGACAATGACAATTAGCGCGAGAATAAGGAAAAACCAGGTTAAGAGCATTTGGATTTCATCCTCTGTTCATAAGATAGTTCTAGTCTTTTCACGGGGACGTGATGTTATACGGTTTTTTGGGTCATCGCTTTTTCCGTTCTCTGTTATACTTAATAGTAGGTTCGATTCCCCGCCAATTCATTTGGAAAGGAATGTTGCCGTCATGCATCCATTGCCCAAAGTACCGGAAACCGAAATCAAAACCAGAGTCCGGCGTTTTCAAAATACTTTGAGTGCCCTTGCGATAGACGGAGCACTGATTACCCAGAATATCGACATTTTTTACTTAACCGGCACCATGCAAAATGGCCTTCTGTATGTCCCACAATCGGGTGAACCGTTATTTTATGCGAAGAAAAGCATTGACCGCGCCAGCTTTGAATCCGTGATCCCTGTTGTCGAAATGGGGCGGCAACGGGAATTGGGACAGAAAATCGCCAGCCGGTTTGGCCAGCCGAAAAAAATAGGACTGGAAATGGATGTGTTGCCGTACGGACTGGCGAAACGATATCTCAGCCTCTTTCCCGGAGCCGAAGCGGCAGATATCGCCTTTGCTCTGCGCCAGATTCGCGCAGTGAAATCGGAATATGAACTGAAACACATTCGCGAAGCGGGAAAACATTTAAATGAGATCATCGCGTCACTTCCCGGTATCATTGCGCCGGGGATGACCGAATTGGAGCTTTCCGCCAAAATTGAATATGCCTTGCGCCTGAAAGGAAATATCGGGATTTTTCGGATGCGCGGATATAACCAGGAGCTTTGCCTGGGCATGGTTTCGTCCGGATCGGCTGCGGCAACGCCTACCTATTTTGACGGCCCGGCCGGCGGTTTGGGGCTGTCAATCGCCAGTCCGCAAAGCGCCAGCCGCAAAAAGCTCCAGGCTGGTGAACCGATTCTGGTAGATATCAGTAACGTGGTTGAAGGATATCTGATCGACCAAACCCGCATGGCCGTAATCGGTGACCTCGATCCCGAATTGGAACGTGCCTATCAGATCGCAGTTGGCATCATTCGCGAAGCCGAGCGGATGGGCGTACCCGGGACTCCCTGGCAAGCGCTCTACCAGCGTGCACTGGAAATGGCCGCAGAAGCGGGACTGAGTGAAAACTTCATGGGCTACGGCAGAGACCAGGTCAAATTTTTGGGCCACGGCGTCGGGCTGGAAATGGACGAACTGCCCATTCTGGCACGCGGATTTGATCAACCGCTTGAAGAAGGCATGGTCATCGCCATCGAACCCAAATTCACCTTCCCCGGCCGCGGCGTCATCGGCATTGAAAATACCTACGTCGTCACCGCAGAAGGATTGAAAGCGCTCACCATCGCTCCGGAAGAGATCATCCGCATTCCTGAAAAATAAGAACATGGTAAAGAGCATGGGGGGGGAGGGAGAACCTCCTCCATGCTTTTTTGCGGATCATGTCGTTACCCGCTTGTCATCCCCGTAACATCCCCCCCTCCCGGGGCATAAGATAAGGAGAAATTAACAGCAGTACTGAGAATAACAAAGGGATTTAGCCTAAATTTTCAGTAACGCTTCACGACAACAAATACACGCTCATAATATAACTTGACTGGTCCCTGACCCCTTGTATTCCAAGTGCTCGAGCAAGGAAGGGTGGCATCATTTGACTAACCAAAAAGGCAAACCCTTATTAACAAACCGGGAGAGGGAAGTTTTTGAGCTGCTGGTACAAGACAAGACCACCAAAGAAATAGCCCAACAACTCTTCATCAGCGAAAAAACAGTACGTAACCATATCAGCAACGTCATGCAAAAGTTGAATGTGAAAGGACGGTCCCAAGCCGTAGTGGAGTTGGTAAGATTGGGCGAATTAAAGATATAGTCTGCATGTGACCCTGCCGCATTTGCAAAGAAGGCAGGGGTTTTTGTTGTATGGATTATTTGGGGAAAGGGGAATGGGAGCCCCTTTTACCCGTTTCCCAACTTTGTACTACATTGGGTATTTGCTTGACTAAAGCATTGTTCCAACGGTAATAGAGGGTTTCGCTGATATTGTGCTGACGGTATAATTCAGCGAGCGAAATGTTCCCCTTCAATTTCGCTAGACGATAATCATTTTTTCCTTTGGGGTCCATTCGCAACGCTTTACTGATTTCCTCTCTGATTCTATCAATCGCAGTAAACGGTCGTGTTTTAAAATGGAGCACTATAGTTTTTGAATATGAAATATTACCTATTTGGACAAAAATAAAACAAATAATATGAGAAACAAAATAGATATTTGCGTATACTTTTAAAGTATATAAATTTAGTAGATTGGAGAGGGGTTTTAAGATTTCATGGATTTTGATTAATCCCGATGAAGTGGATGCTGTAGCAAAAGAGTCAGGTCAAACGTGAACAAGCCAACAAATCATACATAGTCTTGATCCAAGAATCCATGGGCTTGATCACTGGGGTGGGATGACGAAGCAACATTTTTTCCAAGACTTTTAAGAAGCCAAGAGAAATATGGACAACTTCGTGCAGCTTCTAGATAACATTTCGCAAGCGTTGACCCAAATCGCCATGAAATTCCGCCAAACGGACCAAGCTTAACCAAGGGTTCTTGTGCAAAGAAAGCAGTTTCCTTTTAAACATTTCTCTGGACAGCGTTGACCTAAGGTCGAGTCTGTCTTTTTTGCTCTTATATCGAATCATTTTTGGTAGAGAGGGGTGAGTCCCGTTACGGAGAGCGGACTATGAATTATCCGTAACGGTGCATATGAATAAGTATTTTTATCGATTCATGATCATCGTTCTCTTAACCTTTGTTAGCGTAGGCATTTTGGGTAGCGGCGAAGTTTATGCCAGTGGTGGCAGCTTTAACGTTCCCCAAGTGAATGACCATTTTGAAAAGGTTCAACAAGGCCCGGCACCGGAGAAAGAATCGTCATTGTCTCAGGCACCCAAAAAAGAGAATGGAACTTGGGATTGGATTACCAAGCCAGTTTCTCGTGTATGGAAATGGAGCAAGGAAGCCGTCTCCAGCGCCTGGAATAAAACAAAGGACTTCTGTTCCGAAGCATGGGACTGGATTTGTAAGGTCTGCGACCAGATCACGAAAGTCGTTGTAGATGGGTTGTCATCCGCTTGGGACTGGATTGTAAAATACAAAGAATATGTAGCTTTTACAGCAGTTGTAATCGTAGGAATTGCGTTATGTTTGGTCCCGCCTTTGGGTGAAGAGATTCTGGCCGGTGTGGCCTTGTCTTTTATCATGAGTGTTTTGATGAACGGTGGGAAAATTGATAAAAACACCTTTATGGATGCGGCAATCGGCGGTTTGCTCGGCCCGATTGGCGGCGGCATTGCCGGAGGGGTTTCTCGAGCATTGGAGAGCGGAGTTGGCCGGAGATTGGTGACTTGGTTGGTGGAATCCCGAGCATTTGGCCCCCTCATTAGATACGGGGGTAAGCTGATCAGTAAACTGCCTAGTCCGATTCAAAAGATTTTCTCCAAAGCGGGGTTTATCGGTTCGGTAGAGGGTGCGGGAACCAGCATTTCTGATGATTTGTTGCACGGTCGAAAGATCAATTGGAAAATGGCGTTTTTCGCCGGTTTGTTCGGAGCAGGAATGGTAGGGGTTGTCAGTTTTGCCCAACCAGTGATCGATAAAGCCACAGCGTCAATCAAACCGTTGTTGGCCAAGATTCCGATCGTCAAGAATTTGGATAATTGCTTCGCGTACAATCAAATGCCGGGCTACTTCGCAATAGCTACAAATTCTTTTGAAATTAAATGTTTATATTCGCCGGATAAAGCAGGGACGGGCGGTGGTGGAAATGGGGAAGCCAAGCCGCCTAAGGTCACGGAGATTGCACAAAAAGATGTGATTAAATATCAGGATAAACCAGATTCGAATGGTTGGTATACGCCAGTCAAACCACCGACTCCTGAAGAGTTAAACCAACAAACCCATGGCCTTTATGAACAGGTAAAGAAGGATCGACAACAATTAATCGAAGAGATTACAGCATTGCAGAATGACAAGGAGTTCCAAAAAAAGTATTCACCCGAAGTGATTTCAAAATTAAAAGTCCTCAAACAAAAGGCCAAAGGGAAAAGGCCGGCTAACTTTTTGGCAGCAATAGCGAATATTGGTGGCAAAGAGATTCAATTAAAGGCTTTTTCAGGGAGTATGCCAGAGGGGTTACTAAAAGGATGGACGGAAGGTTCTAAGCAAGTGAATTTTAAGACGATGTTTACACGACAAGATTTAAACTATGGTTTTGAAGAAGATGTTACGCCAGAAAAGATAGCAGAAATTCTAAAAAATAATGGAGAAAAGAGGTTAGATGGTGTCACTGATCGATCTGAAGATACAGAACCAAAAGTATTTAGTGAAATATCAGAGCTGTTGGGTGAAAAAAATCCAGGAAAAGAAACAGACAAGATCGTAGCTTTCTCTGAATACGATGTTTGCCCCAGTTGCGGTGGAGTGACTCGATATGTATATGATAAAGATGGGAATAAAAAGCCATATATGGGTGTCATTGAGCAATTCGCTATAAAACACCCGAATGTGACGATTGAAATGTATGACAGCAAAGGAAGGAAGCTCATTCGTAGAGGGATTGACGATTTTCCGGAGTTGGTGTTTAAAGAGTATCCAGAGTTAGTAAAGAAAAAATATCCCGATTTATATAAAAAACTAACTGGAGGTAAATGATATGAGTAAACTAACCGACTACTGCCAGTTTGAACAGAATTGGGCGATTTATGAGATTGTTGCATTAGAAAATCAGTTGGATAATATCCTTTCCGTTTTAGGTATTCCATACAATCGTGAAGCAGTCGTAAAAAAGTTTGAAGAGGCTTGGGAGTCGGAAGAAGAATATACAGATATATTGATAACGCATCCAGATGATAAAAATATCTTCTTATTGTATCATATTTCTTTTGCGACACCTGATTATGACTATCTTATTATTCGTGGCAAAAAACAAGATAAAGAAAAAATTCAAAGGGTCTTTGTGGAGGAATGGAATCGGACTTCCCATCCAAAACGGCCTTTTTACCAGGACGTAGATAAATACTTTGGTGATCGTATAGAGTCTGGAATCAGTATTATTGAAGATATTATTGTAGATAAATCCTTAGATATAGAGTGGATTGGTATAAATGAAGATTAAATGAAAAGGATTAGTAGAGAAATATGAGCAAACTAACCGACTACTGCCAGTTTGAACATAATTGGGCAATCTATGAAATTACAGCACTGGATAATCAATTGGAGCGGCTCCTTTCTGTTCTGGAGATTCCATTTGACCGGGATGAGGTTGAAAAAAATTTGAGGAAGCTTGGGAATCTGAAGGTCGATTTAAGGATTTAGTCATTTCCCATCCGGAGGATAAAAATATTTTCTTGTTATACCATATTGATTTTGATACACCTGATTATGATTATCTCATTATACGCGGCAAAAAAGAAAACAAAAAACAGATTCAAAAAGTATTTGTAGAAGAATGGATGCGTACATCGGGAACGAAATATCCACCAGGTTTTGATATTGACGAGTATTTCTGTGATATGATTGAAAAGAAAGTAAGCATGATTGGTGCGATTATTAAAGACAAAAGCCTGGACCTCCAATGGTTTGGAATAAATGAAGAGGATTAATTTTAATGAGGGGGCTTCTCACATTGAAGTCCCTACTCTTTTTCACAATAAGCATCGTTGATAGAGCTAATATTGTTGTCCCTTTTAATACAAATAGGAATGGGCTTTTTTGATTTGGTGGGTATATCCTATTTTTATGTGTCTCAAAATAGTGTCCAAATGGCTCTAGTAGTAAGAACGTTTACCTATTGAATCCAAAGGTGAGCAAAAATGAGCTTTTATCTGCGAAGCCGGTCAATAAAAAAGGGGGGGATGTCACTTCCAAAATGAGGAACTTGGACGTAGTCGTGGAGGACTGACTACGAAAATCCATCTCGCTTGTGATGGAAAAAGTCGTCCTCTTTCCTTCAATAAAGAACGGTATGCATGTCGGAATGTCATTGAACGTTGTATCAACCGCCTTAAGCAATGGCGTGGCATCGCCATGCGTTATGAGAAAAGGGCAGTCTATTTTCATGCCGCTATCATTCTTGTTTCTTTGATGCTTTGGATCAATTATTGATTCACCAGACACGCCCTAGTAACATAGTAACACGGCAATTTAAAAAAATGGTTTAGCAAACGGCAAAAAACGTTAAACCAGAAAAAACCCAGCTTTTTAAAAGGCTGGGATTCTAAGAGAATATTAAATATCAATTAAACTTACTTAAATACAAGGTCGATTAAAGCAATAATCATACTAATAATCCCTGTAAGAGCACTAACACTTTGAAGTGGGGATTGGGAAAGTTCCTTCTTAAAGTTCTGAATAGGTTCTTCATTAGGTTGGGGCTTTTCTAACTCCTGCTTAATATCAGGAATACACTCAAGCATTTTCACTTTGGCTTCTAATTGCTCTTTCGTAAAAGAATCATGTGGTTGGCTTAAAGCTTCTTCGAATTTTTTGATCGAATTTATAAGTTTTTCGACATAACTGTTATCTAATCTTGTCCCATTGTTGATAATAATCTTGGCTTTGTCTTGTGCAATGCTTATGTCTTTACTGTTCTTGATATTCCAAACATTTTTAGCTTGATAGTTTTCTTTTTCATTTTCCATTGAGTGATCCTCCTATCCGCTATAAGTTTTATTATCAAAGGGTAATTTTGATTTCGATTTTACTTCAATGATTTGTTGCACCCCAAATACAAGAAAATGTAAATATATAGAGCAAACATAAACTGCTATTCCAATCGGGAAAGAAATAACATCAGGAAACTTAAGAACAAAAGTCAGAAAGAGAACGGTATACATTCCCCACATGAAGCTTACCCAAAGACTATAAAGTCTGACGCCAGTTCTAAAAGTAAGGAAAGTTATTAATAAAGTGCTCAACGTGATAAGGAATAGCAATGAAGAGAATATATTCAAATATTATTAGCGAAATCAACTTCCAAGATGCCGGTTTTCTATCGATTGTATAAATAAAGTTTTGGAAGAAATTTTTGGCGGATACAACTCGACTTTGCCCTTGTGCTACTACTATTTTTTCTGATTCAGTTATATTGAAAATGTTTTGGGTGGACTGTGGAGAATCTGATGTGAGATTTTGATTTTCATTTGTTTGATCATAGTAACCCATTTGAATCATTCCTTTTTGATTTGTTTTTACTTCTGTACTTTTTGATTCCTTTTGCATATTGTCTTTATTTTGTTTGATTAAAAAATACTTGCGAATATAAAAAATCATGATTGAAGCAAGAGAGAGTAACAAAAATGTGTTTAAGAATATTTTTATTCCTTTTGAACCAAACATGCTTGAAAATAATAATGAAGAGAAGAATATTGAGAAAAATATCGAAAAAAATATAGATAATGAAATACTTTTGACTGGTTTATTACTCAAGCAAATTTCCTCCTTTCAACTTACCATATGAAATAAACATACGAAAATCGCGGAGTTAAGAGTCCCAATCCTCAAGATATACTGCACCATCACAGTTCGTATACACGGTTCTTCCTCATGCACCGTTTTGTAATTGAAATATGAATGAACGTTTGGTACGATTTAATTATACACTTTATGTATTAATATTTAAATATTTCATTCAATTTTAATTGTTGGGTTGGGTGGAACAATGATGAAATATCAGTCTGGTGAACGAACGAAACAACAAATCATTGACACAGCGTTCCGTTTGATTGCGGAGAAAGGCTATGATGCCATGTCTATTGACGATATCATGTCGGAGATCAGGAAGACAAAAGGGGCGTTTTACACGCACTTTCAAAGCAAAGAGGACTTGCTGTACGAAGTGATGCGAACCCGGCTGGATCGGAAATTCGAAGTCATTGCCGAAGAGACAATCAAAAAGTTGAAGGAGGAACAGTGTGATGTACGGGAGATCATCCGGCAAATGCTGGAGCAGGTTTATCAGGGTTCCATAGGATCAGATCCGGCTTTATGGGCCTCCACCTTTTATCAAGTCTATCTAATGCACCGGAAAAATCCAATCATTCGGAAGTGGCTTCAAGAGCAATATCGATCTTGGGAAGGGTTCATGTCGACATTGATCAGGCGAGGACAGGAGTTGGGGCAAATTCGGTCGGATATAGATGCCCGGATCATCGGTAACTTGATTGTTGGTGCGTTTCAGGGGTACGAAATCCGCTCCACCGTCGATCCTGAACTCGATGTGTTTGAACAACAGCATTTGTATGAAGTCTTTTTCATTAAAGAATCAGAAACTCCTTGATTTTTTTCCGGGACAAGGTGAAACCTATGGAAGCGTGGCGACAAGACCTTGCTTACATTGCATAAATGAAAAAGACAGTATTTGTTGAGTTGTTACAAATTCGATCGCCTAAAGAATAAGCGTTTTGGAGGATTATACCTGACCCAAAACGCTTTCAGACAAAAGATATTGGCTGTTTCCAGAGATAAACATAAAAAGCCGGACTTTTTGATCTGTTATAAGGGCAAATGGGCGATTTTCATGTACCATCCAAGTGTGGAAAAAGAAGGGGACCGGATGAAATGGTTCCAGAATCATAACATCCTGATTCGTCCGTATCGGGTAAAGGAATGTTATGAAAACCCTAGGGAAGTGTTGAAAGACTTCTTTCAATGGCTCATTGATAACCCATGAAATTCTTTTTTATTTGATAACAAGAGAAAGGGTAGGTACAGTACGATTAAAATAGCAATACTTAGGGGTAGATCAACGTCAATGTGGTAAAAATTAGGAATGTTAAGGGTTTTGCCTTGTGTTCTCAAAGATAAGAGTTGTCAATATAGCTGTCCCAAAGTTTGCAAAAGGTACGCATCAGTAACGTTATGCAAAAGTTGAATGTGAAAGGACGATCCCAAGCCGTAGTGGAGTTGGTAAGACTGGGCGAATTAAAGATATAGTCTGCATGTGACCCTGCCGCATTTGCAAAGAAGGCAGGGGTTTTTGTTGTATGGATTATTTGGGGAAAGGGGGATTCAAGCCCCTTTTTCCCCTCAAGACAGATAAAAATGCTGATTTACGATAGGGATGAGTAGGAAGGATCGCCAATATTTTCCAATAAATACAATCGAATAAATACTATATTTTATATCTAAAGTAAAATTACCCATTTATAAGGAATATTTATTTAAAATATAAAATTTGTAATATAAATTTAATATAAACTATCTTGCAATTTCGGTGTGGCAGAGGTAAATTTATTTCGTAAATCTGAAAATATTGTTACAAAAAGAAGACAGGTCTATGAAAAGCGAGGGATGCGTTTGCAGTTCTTCTACTCCAGGCATTACTTACCTTACCGCAGAATGGTCTTTCTGGCCGTCATTCTCACCCTGATCCTCACCTTGTGGCCAGACTGGGTTTACCAGGCATTGGCTGCACCGGACCCCAAACCGGTGGAAATCGAAGCGTTGCGCACGGAAAATTCCAAAACATTCCTCAAGCCAGACCAAAAGACCTATGTATTGCAGGAATATTTGCAAGCGATCCACTATAAGCAAAACGGGAAATGGGTAGATATTAATAACAACGTCCAAGCCGCAGGGAAAAGTGCCCTTGACTCCGATCTTCCCTATATCAATGGCGGTAACAAGTTCCGGGTCGGCTTTGCCAACCATAGCCGCGGAAAAAAAGTGGTGCGCTTCCGCCTGGGTCAGGCTGAAGTGGATTTCGGCCTGATTGGCGGAGCAAACACCACGGGAAAGAAAAAAGAGAATCAGGTTACCTATCCCGATGTGTACCCGGACACCGATCTCACCTACACCGTCACCAACACCGGTGTCAAAGAAGCGTGGGTACTGCACAAATATACGGGACAATCCGTATATACCCTTTCCATCAAGACTAAAAACGTGCAACCGAAAGAACAGGAAGACGGTTCGATCACGTTTGTCGATGCCAAGGGAAAAACGTTGTTTTCTATTCCGCGTCCCTGCATGTACGATGCGAAAGATGGGATATCAAACAATGTGAAATTTGCATTAAGAACCGAAGGAAATAAAACATACATTGACCTGAAACCGGACGATAACTGGCTCAAAGATCCAAACCGCGCTTTCCCGGTGACAATTGACCCGTCCATTTCGGTACAGGGCGCAACCGACACCTATGATGCCACGGTCGGTAGTGGGAATGCACAGAACGTCAACTTTGGCACCAACTCGTATTTGCTCACGGGTACCTACACCGACCCAACCTATGGCACGGGAGTATACCGCTCTTACATCAAGTTTGGACTCGCTCCCCTATTGAGCTCAGCTAATATTACATCCGCCAAACTTACGTTGTACCAATACGCAACGACCCAATCGGAACAAGTTGACCTCTACTCTGTAGCAAGCGATTGGCAATCGACTGGGATCAAATGGAGCCAATTGCCTTCAACCGGGTCCTTGATCACCAGCACCACGGTTTCTGATGTGGGTTTCTATGATTTTGACATTACATCTTTGGTCAAACAGTGGTATGGTGGGACCACTTCCAACTATGGCATGATGCTCCGCTTGAATCAGGAAAGCGATAACTGGAAAGGGTTCCGTTCGAGTGACTATCCGGACAACAATTCGCAAAAGCCGATGCTGACCGTCACTTACACCATCGACCCGATCGGGGTGGAAAGCTTCTGGACTTCCGCCGTCACCAATGTCAACACCTATAACG
>NZ_JAECVZ010000020.1:54705-60691 GCF_016055135.1 Thermoactinomyces sp. CICC 10521
CAACCTGGAACAAAGCCTGAGGATGAGCTATAGCGGGCCGATCGTCTATACGGATGCGGATGGCACCACCCATACCTTTGCACCGGAGTACGGATCGGGAGGAACTCCCACAGGGACGTATAAGGCTCCCGGAGGAGTCAATCTCACCTTGGTGAAAAACGGGGATGGCACCTTTACCCTCATCACACCGGACCAGACCAAGTACAACTTCAATACATCGAAAAAACTGGCCTCAATCGTGGACTCCAACGGCAATACCACGAGCGTGACGTATACCAATAACCTGCCGTCCGCAATCACGGATCCGTCGGGGCGAACCCTGACGCTCACCTATGATGCCAACAACCGGGTCAGCAAAGTGACCGATCCGGCCAATCGGACGGTGGAGTATACTTATGACACGAACGGCAACCTGACCGGGGTCACTCATAAAGACGCGTCTGGCACGGTTCTGTCCACGGAGACGTATGGCTACGACAGCAACCATAACCTGACCTCGATCACTGATCCCAACCGTCATACGAAAACGATCGGTTACGACCCGGCAAATGACCGGACCACGTCTGTTTCCTATCCGATCACGGTCGGCGGAACAGTGCAAACGGCAACAACCACGCTCGATTATGATCCGGCCAACAACATCACCACGGTGACCGATCCCAAAGGCACAAAAACAGTCTATACCCATAACGCCTACGGGAATGTCATCCAAACGACGCAGGATCCGACCGGATTCAATATTAAAAACACGTTTACCTATGACGACAAAAACCAATTGATCAGCCAAAAGGATGGCAATGCCAACGCCAATAACAGCTCGGCCACATACAACTATACCTATGACAGCAACGGCAACCTGACCAGCGTCACCACACCGATGAACAATACGAGCAGCACCACCTATGACAGTGACAATAACCCGATCACGGAAACGGATGCGAACGGAAACACGACCAAAAACCAATATGATGACAATGACAACCAGACGGCTACCACGGATGCCGCTGAGAAGTCTTCAGCCACTGCCTATGATTCGTACGGCAATCCCGTGTCCGAAACCTCCGAGATGAGCCCGGGCAACAACCTGGCGATCAACGGCAGCGTTGAAATTGACCGCGATGGCGACAGCTGGCCGGATAACTGGACCAAGGTTCCCAGCGGATCTTCCAATATCACATGGGATTCGTCGGGGCTGACCACGGCGGATGGAATCACGCTCGGAAACAAAAGCATCAAAATCTCCATCCCCGGTGATTCAACCGGCGCGGCCGCCATCGCCAGCGACAAGATTCCGTACGACCCGAACAAAACCTATGTCCTGAGCGGGTATATCAAAACCAGCGGCGCCACCGGGCGCGGTGCCATCTACGCCTTTGGGTTCAACTCGCAGACCGGGGAGTACACCTACATCGCCGGAGCGGGCATCACCGGAACGCAAGGCACCACCCGCATCCACCTCTCCCTGGATCCGGGAGCATTGCAAGGCTATGACCAATTGCAAATTCGCGGATACGTCACTGGGATCAACGGGCATTATGCGGGCACCTATTGGTTTGACGGATTGCAGATCGAAGAAGGGTATTATGGCGCATACAACGTGGTCGAAAACAGCGATTTTGAACGGGATAACGACCCGGCGGGGGACAAAATTCCGGACCGCTGGTATTTGTCAGGAAATACGGCAGCAGGAGACGGCCTGGACACCACCGAAAAGTATAACGGCAACAACTCCGTCAAACTGGTGGGCGATTCGAGCACGTACAAGTCGATCTACCAGGACGTAAACTTAACGGGCGGTGCCGGTTCGGTCCTGACCGTATCCGGTTTCTCCAAAGTGCAAAACCCGAACCCGGGCGGAGGCATTTACGGGTTGATCGTGGAAACATACAGCGGCTCGACCAAGGAAGAAACGTTCACCTACAACTTTGACAAAAGCAAATCGCACGACTGGCAGCATATCGCCAATGAAATCAAGACCAGCCAGCCGTTTGACCGGATTCGCGTCTACTACGAATACAGCAATCAGGCGGGAACGGCCTGGTTTGACACGATCAAAGTGGTGCCGGACGCTATCACGATGTACCATACCTATGACAGCAATGGCAACTACGAAACGAAGACCACTGATCCGGAAGGGCGTGTCACGCAACATACCTATGACACTGTCGGCAATCCAACCAGTGAAACCGTCGGCTCCGACACTACCCAATATGCCTATGACGGGTTGAACCGCCTGACCAAAGTGACGGATGCCAAAAACAACGTTACGCAGTACCAGTACGATGCGAACGGCAACAAAACCAAGGTGACCAATGCCCGCGGGAAGGAAACCACCTACACTTACAACGAATTAAATCAGGTGCAAACGGTCACGGATGCCAACGGGAAAACCACGAGCTACGATTACGACATTAATGGCAACCAGACCAAGGTCAGCCAGCCCAACGGCAACACGGTCGAAACCGGATATGACAGCGTCAACCGGCAAAATTCCGTTTCCTACAACGGCACCAAGGTCTACAGCTTCCAGTATGACGCGAACAACAATGTCACCAAGGAAACGGACGAAACGACGGGCACATCGATCAACTACCAATATGACGACGACAATCGCCTGACTTCCGTTCAAGAGCCAAACAGCAACCAGACCGATTACACCTATGATGCGAACGGCAACGTCATCCAGCAAAAGCTGACTGCCGGCAGCACGGTGATCACGCAAGGATTTGCCTACAACAGCAATAACCAACTGGTCAAAATCACGTCCAACGGGGCAAACCAGGCCTGGTTCAACTACAACGAGCAAGACCAGGTGGCCCGCCGCAAAACGGCCGACGGCAACATGACCTTTAACCGCTATAACGGCGCCGGAGATCTGGTCGAACGGGACATCTTCGACAAAAACGGCAACTTGCTCTACAGCTATCTCTACGCATATGACAACAAAGGGCGGATCACCTCCGTTACCGAAACAGACGGAACCAACCCGCCGAAAACGACGTCTTACCAGTATGACGCACTGGACCAATTGACCAAAGAAACCCGGCCGGACGGAACGGTGATCGAATACACCTATGACGAAACGGGCAACCGCCTCACCAAGAAAGTTACCCAGGGCGGAAACAGCACGACTACGACATACACCTACGACGACGCCGATCAACTCACTTCGGTCAACGGCACGAACTATACCTACGACGCCAACGGCAACCTGACCAGCGATGGCAACAAAACCTATGTCTATGACGCGGCCAACCGCTTAACCGCCGTCAAGGACAGCAACGGCAACACCATCGCCTCATTCACCTACCGGGCCGATGGCATGCGCAAAACGATGACCACCGCCTCAGGCACGATCACGTTCCATTATGACCAAAACAACAATGTGTCTTATGAGACAGATCAAAGTGGAGCCGTCGTTGCCAGCTACACCTATGATGACAACAATTTGCCGGTCAGCATGACCCGGGGTGGAAAAACGTATTTCTACCAATTGAACGGCCATGGGGATGTCGTGGCACTCACGGATAGCACCGGTGCCGTGGTCAATACGTACACCTACGATGCCTTCGGCAACCTCGTCAGCCAAACCGGAACAGTGGAAAATCCATACTTGTATGCGGGTTATAGATATGACAAGGAAACAGGCTTGTATTACTTGCAAAGTCGGTACTACAACCCGGATACGGGAAGATTTTTGACAAGGGATAAGTTTGAAGGGTTTGAGCAAAAGCCGTTGAGTTTGAATAAGTATGCTTATGTTGAAAATAATCCTGTTATGCAATCTGATCCTACGGGACAGAATCCTCTCTTAGTTATTATAGGAGAAATAATTCTAGATGCATTGATTGCCGCTTTGGTTTCGACTGCTTTTGATATGCTTTGGACTTATGGCTTCAATTGGAGCCATTGGAGATGGAGTGTTATCTGGCCTAAGTTTCTACGATATTTTTTGGCTTCGTTACCGTTTACTCGTTGGCTGAAGTTACTTTCCTTATCAGCGATATCAGGCATTCGTTATTCCATCTATGTGGCTTGGGTCTCTTCAAAAGCGCGTGGTTTTTGGTCAGGATTAAGGGCCATGAGAAGAGTTGTTGTAAAATTTTGGAAGTGGCATGTTTTAGGAAGACTCAGAAGGTGGCTGTAAGAGAATTTCTATAAAAGTACTAGCAAGCAAGTGTTGCTATAAAACCTTGCTTGCTAGAAACCTAAATACTTTGGTAAGAGGAGATGTCTATTATTGTCTCAGAATAGTCACTTGGTTCAATTCAAAGAAAGCAGTAT
Source organism: Thermoactinomyces sp. CICC 10521 (assembly GCF_016055135.1). Classification (NCBI taxonomy): domain Bacteria; kingdom Bacillati; phylum Bacillota; class Bacilli; order Caryophanales; family Thermoactinomycetaceae; genus Thermoactinomyces; species Thermoactinomyces sp. CICC 10521. The sequence continues at coordinate 58,990 of NZ_JAECVZ010000020.1, forward strand.
AGGTCCAATTATACTCATTCAATTATCAGATAAAGATTTACTTCATTTAACACAATGTATCACTGAGTTAGAATATAGAATAGAAGATTCATGTGTTTTTTCCTCTCAAACTTGTGAGCAAAAAACAGTACGTATTGTTTTTAATAGAACCGTAAAAGATCAAAGCCATATAAGGAAATTCTTTTATTATTTTATAAGCCTTTTTGTACTATTAGGGAGTGTAATTGGATTTGTATCTAGTATTTACTATCTAATCCAGTTACTTATAAGTGGGTGAAAGGCATTGTCAAGTATGGTAGAGCCTAATATTAGAATTTGCAATCGGGTAGAGGAAATTGAGGTTCTAATAGAGCTAGATGTAAACCAAGTGAAAAAATTAAGACGTAGTCTAGATGATCTTTATATTGATGGTGGACAATTTAATTTTTTATGTGAAAATGAAGATGGTCAAAAGGTGATGGTGTTGTTTCAGAAAGTTCATCTTAACGGAGAGCAGATGGAATTGGATAATCATACGGAAGAAAACTGGATTTCATCTGTTATTGATTTCCTTCGTATTCCAGTAACAATCTTTTTTTTCTTGCTAGGTTTGTATTCAATCTATCATTTGATTAGATAATCCGGCAAATATCTATAAATACTACGGTTGCAGGTTTCAAGTGAACCAAATTTTCATGAGCGGGTTATTCTCACAGGAATAGAAATTCAAAAATCGTTAGTAATTAACATTCTCTCTTATTTCAGTACAATGGAATTACTACGACTCGAAATAAATTTGAGTAACTATTGACCAGCGTAATTTTGGAATTTAATGAAACGAAAAACTTATTTTATAGGCGGGAAGATAATACATGGATTTATCGATAATTAAAAAGATAAAAACAATAATAAATTTGTTAACTTTCTCTTTTTCCATAGCTCTTATTTATTTTATGTTTACTGATACTACCCCCCCTTGGTTTGACTACTTTTTAGGAAGTGCCTTCATGTTAGCAGCTATTAGATATGGAATAGATTCCTTTATGGAGGAAAAAGAAAAAGATAAAAAATCATTTTTTATAGTTGCTATCATGTTTATCATAATTGCCATTCTAATTCTTCTCGTAAAACCTATTAAATCAGGACTCATTTAATAGTCATAAAAATATATCGGTATAATGACCCCATACGCTTCCAGACAAAATGATAATAGTAGGAAGTAAGAAAGGGGTTATTTTTATTGGGCGGAAAAAGATAGATATTTGAGACCCTATTGGCTACAACGGCGCCGGGGATCTGGTCGAACGGGACATCTTCGACAAAAACGGCAACTTGCTCTACAGCTATCTCTATGCGTATGACAATAAAGGGCGGATCACCTCCGTTACCGAAACAGACGGAACCAACCCGCCACAAATGACGTCTTACGAGTATGACGCACTGGACCAATTGACCAAGGAAACCCGGCCAGACGGAACGGTGATCGAATACACCTATGACGAAGTGGGTAACCGCCTCACCCAGAAAGTCACCCAGGGGGGAAACAGCACCACCACAACGTATACGTACGACGATGCTGACCAACTCACTTCGGTCAACGGCACGAACTATACCTACGACGCCAATGGCAACCTGACCAGCGATGGCAGCAAAACCTATGTCTACGACGCGGCCAACCACCTGATTCAGGTGAAAGACAGCAGCGGCAACACCATCGCCTCGT
>NZ_JAECVZ010000021.1:0-59950 GCF_016055135.1 Thermoactinomyces sp. CICC 10521
CCGAGGCATATCGGTGTTCGCCCCGTCCTTCATCGGCTCCTGGCGCCAAGGCATCCACCGTGTGCCCTTAGTAGCTTAACCTGCTACGGTTTCTCTCCCGGTGATGCAACTTGACGAATGACCATTTCGTCATTTGCCTTATTCCATATCTTATTTTCAAGGTGCGTTCTCTCCATTGCGCCGGTCATTGCGGCGACAAGAAATAATATAGCATGATCATCCAACATAAGCAAGCATTTTTTACAAGAAATAAATGGAAAAACTAACCTCCCAAACGATTATCTCGTCTCCTTTTGAAATTAAGAAAATCTTAATCCTTTTAATCCATTTATATTCTTCTGCTGCCGGAGTTAAAAATGATTATTGCTTTTTTATTATTTTCTGAAATAATTGAATTATAATATATTTCCTGTCGCGAAAATCATTTTTCATTAACGATTGGATCTGCTTTTGAAAGGAGTGATTTCAAGATGAAATTGAACAGAAGGCAGATATGGACGTTATTTCTGATTTTTAGCGGAACCCTGATCAACGCCATCGATCGTTCAAGTTTGGCGACAGCCAACACCTTTATCGCCAAGGAATTACATCTGAGCATGGGAACCATGGGCTTAATCCTCTCCGCTTTCGGTTGGGCTTATCTCTTCTTCAATATTCCTGCCGGTTGGTTCGCCGACCGGTTTGGAGCCAAGAAAGTCTACGGAATCACAGCGGCAATCTGGTCAATCGCATCCGCGGTCACCGGACTCGCTCGCGGAGCCCCGTTGCTGTTCGCCAGCCGCATCTTGGTCGGTTTGGGTGAGGCCGCGAATTTCCCGGCAGCGACAAAAATCGTTGCGGAAAACTTCAAACCTTCGGACCGCAGCACGGCAACGGGCATTTATCTTTCTGGATTGCGACTGGGATACGCTTTAACGCCAGGCATTATGATCGGCCTGATGGTGTACTTTGGCACTAAGGAGCAACCGGACTGGCGCATGGCTTTTTATATTACCGGGCTGGGCAGTCTTCTGTGGGTAATCCTCTGGTTCGCCACCTTTCGCGAGAAAAAAACGATTCCCGCCGGCAACGAAGTCACCCCTTCAAACAAAATCACTTCATTCCAATTATTAAAGCACCGAAACACCTGGGCGATCATCATCATCAAATTCTTTCAGGATTACCTTTATTATCTCTATCTGACCTGGTTGCCGGGCTTTTTGATCGAAGCACGAAAACTGGATCTGGACGCCGTCACTTTTTACGCAACCCTTCCCTGGGTGGCCGGGATGCTGGCACAACCTCTGATCGGAGTTTTGGCCGATTATTTAATTAAAAAAGGTTACAACCTTACCATTGTGAAAAAAACCCTTTTAATCACCACTCAAGTGATCGCATTATCCGTCATTGGAGCTGCTTATGCCAAAGATGCAGAAACTGCCGCCTGGCTCCTAATCATTGCCATGGCCGCCGAATCGGCATCAACAGCGATTCTATGGACGCTTCCCCAAGAGCTCGCTCCGGAAGGAGCCGCCGGCACCCTCGGCGGGATCATGAATACAGCCGGTGCATTCGCTTCCATTGTCTCTCCGGCAATCACCGGCTTTATCGCACAATACTACGGTTTTACGGCTGCACTTACATTTGGCGGATCAACGATGCTAATAGCTTCCCTCAGCGTTCTGTTTTTCCTGACAAAAATCCAACCGATCCGAATATCCACAGCAAAAACGAAGACAAAAAAAACAACATAATCGACAAATACAGAAGCATGGAATGCGCGATATTCAAATTTCTTCCAATTACTTACTTTTATTTGGACCGGCTTACCCGGAGTCAATGTACTCAAAAAAAAGACCCATTCCCTCCCTTGCACGGGGAGAAAATGGGTCCTCTCTTCTATTTCTGATCTGCGCGTTTAATCCACTCCGGCAGCTCTTTCAATACTTCTTCAACTGACAATTCCTTGCTTTCCCCGCTGCGGCGCAATTTGATCTCGACCAGTCCCTCTCCAGCTTTTGCTCCGACTGTGATCCGAACCGGAATCCCCAACAGATCAGCATCTTTAAATTTGACGCCGGCCCGCTCTTTGCGATCATCAAATAAAACTTCGATTCCTTCTTTATTCAGTTCCTCGTACAACGCTTCGGCAAGACGGGCTTGGTCTTCGTTTTTCATATTGACCGCAATCAGGTGAACCGTATACGGCGCAATCGCCACCGGCCAGATAATCCCGTTTTCATCATGATGTTGCTCAATCGCTGCGGCAACAGTCCGGGAAACTCCGATGCCGTAACAACCCATGATAAAAGGTTGTTCTTTGCCGTTTTCATCGAGGAAACGGGCATTCATCGCCTCACTGTACCGGGTTCCCAGCTTGAAGACATGGCCCACTTCAATTCCGCGTTTGAACTGAATCGTTCCCCCGCAGCGCGGACATGCATCACCTTCCTGGATATTCCGGAGATCGCCGGCGAGATCGACTTGGAAATCGCGGCCGATCTGTACATGCATCAGATGAGCGTCAGCTTCATTCGCTCCGGTGATCATCTCATTCATTCGCATGACAGCATGATCCGCCAGGATTTTAACCGGTTCCTTCAATCCGACCGGTCCGACAAAACCGCTTGAAGCCCCTGCGATCCGTCGAACGGTTTCTTCATCCGCCAATTCGCATACGGCTCCCTCAAGCAAGTTTTTCACTTTCACATCATTGACTTCATGATCCCCGCGGACAAGGACGAGCACGGGTTCACCATCGACAGTAAAGAGCAAACTTTTTACCAGCTGGTGCGGTTCCACATCGAGGTACTCGGCCACCTCTTCAATGGTGCGTTTCCCCGGGGTGGCGATCTTCTCACGCTCCGAAACCGGTGTTTTGTCCGAAACCTCCTCATTTCCGACCACTTCAGCCATCTCGATATTAGCTGCGTAATCGCATGCTTCACAGATGGCGATGGTATCTTCACCTGCGTCGGAGAGTGCCATAAATTCATGGGTTCCCTTTCCTCCGATCGCTCCCGCATCCGCTTCCACCGCGCGGAAATCAAGTCCGACCCGGGTGAAAATATTCATATACGCCCCAAACATATCCTCATAGGTTTGATCAAGCGATTCGCGATCGGCATGGAAGGAATAGGCGTCTTTCATCACAAATTCCCGGCCGCGCAGCAAACCGGAGCGCGGTCTTTTCTCATCGCGGAATTTCGTTTGGATTTGGTAAAGCGCCATCGGCAGCTTTTTATATGAATTGATCTCGCCCCGCAAGAGATCGGTGATCACTTCTTCATGGGTTGGCCCCATCGCAAAACTGCGGTCATGCCGGTCGTTGATCTTGAAAAGCTCCGGCCCGTAGTTTTCCCAGCGTCCGGATTCATGCCAGAGTTCGGCAGGATGCAGGACGGGCAAGAGCAATTCCTGCGCCCCAATGCGATCCATTTCCTCACGGACGATTTTCTCCACTTTATGTAATACGCGAAATCCGAGCGGCAAGAAGGTATAAACCCCAGCTGCCAACTGCCTTATAAAACCGCCGCGCAATAAAAGGCGGTGACTTACCATCTCCGCTTCTCCGACATTGCGTAACGTCGGAATCAGCGCATTTTTTTGCCGCATAAAAATCCCTCTCTTTACTTAAACTGCATCAAACATAATCATACACAAAACCAGCCCAAGAAAAAAGCAAAAAACAAACCCAGTTTTCCTCACCGGGCGGAAAACCGGGTTAACGTTCACATCAGGCCAATCAAGGTTCCGGGCAGGAACCCATTGTTCCCTCAGCTCAAGTGAAAAAAATCGTTTTAATATCATTAAACGTGACCACCAGCATCAGCACCATCAGCAGAGCAAATCCGACAAAGTGAACCAGGCTTTCCTTGTTGGGACTCACCGGGCGGCCACGAATTGCTTCGATTGCAATGAAGACGAGGCGGCTGCCGTCAAGGGCGGGAATCGGCAACAGGTTGAAAATCCCCAGGTTCAGGCTCAAGAGAGCCATCCAGCGAATCAGCGAAGCCAGTCCGCTTTCGGCCGCCTTACCCGTAATGCTTCCCATTTGCACAGGACCGCCCAAACTTTTGATGGACAATTGCCCTGTAACCAATTTACCGAATCCGTCCAGAATAAAGCCGGACCACTCATATGTTTCCCGTACTCCGTCAGTCAATGCCTCTCCGATCGTCGCTTTTCTTTTCATTTTCTCCTGGTTGAAATAGGCGCCGATCTGGTAGACATCCCCGTTTTTTTCGGGCGTAACAGGGAGATTCAGCTTTTTCCCGTTGCGCTCGATGGTGATTGTCACTGTTTTTCCTTTGGAATCGATCAGGTAATACCGCAACGAATCCATGGTATGAACTTCATGCCCATCGACGGCAACGATGACATCACCTGCTTTGATGCCCGCTTTTTGCGCCGGTTTTCCCGGCATGGTGCTGTCCACGGGCAACTGGTCTTCAATGCCGGCCATCAAAGCGTAAGTGGCGAAGAGGATCACAGTTAATATAATGTTGAACAGGGGTCCGGCAAAGATCGCCATCGCCTTTTGCCCAACGCTTTTGGAGCCAAACTGACGATCGACCGGAGCGATTTGCACATGGGTTTTTTGATCATAATGAATAATGGTTTGCGGATCGAGGGCATACCTCATTTCCACTTCATTTTGATCCTCAAGGACCACATACAGCTGTTTCTCCAGGTCCGCTTCCACCAACCTGCCCACAATCAACTGTTCCGGCAAATCGGTTGGCTCATACAAGTAGAGATGATTCAGCTTTCCCTCACCGGATTGTACGGCATATACGAGGGATCCCGTCTTGATCTCGACCACTTCCGCATCTTCCCCAGCCATTCTCACATACCCGCCGAGTGGAAGCGCACGAATGGAATAGAGTGTTTCTCCATAGAGCTTGGAAAAAATTTTCGGGCCAAAACCAATGGCAAATTCCCGAACCAGAATACCTGCCCGCTTGGCAAAAAGAAAATGTCCCAATTCATGAACAAATACCAAGAGGCTGAGAACGAGAATAAAGATGATCACTGTTTGCATGCTTGTTATCACCACCCCGGTTAATCAGAGAACAGCCCCGCAGCTCAGGTTATGCGGATGAGACTCTCTCTGGCGAAGGCTCGCGCCCAGCGATCCGCTTCCATGATTTCTTCCAGCGTTGGATTGTGCACCACCTCATGGGCGGATAACGCTCTTTCCACCAATTCTTCAATCACTGGAAACGGGCATTCGCCGGCCAAAAATGATTGTACCGCCACTTCATTGGCCGCATTTAAAACCGTCGGCATCGTTCCCCCGGTTTTTCCGGCTTCATAAGCCATTTTCAAACAGGGAAAGCGTTCAAGGTCCGGTGGACGGAAGTCCAGGCGGGACAAAGCCACAAAGTCCAACCGCTCCGTCTGCAAAGGCAAACGGTTGGGATAGGACAATGCATATTGAATGGGAACCCGCATGTCAGGCGTCCCCAACTGGGCCATCACCGCGCCGTCCTGAAACTCCACCATCGAATGGATGATGCTTTGCGGATGAATGATCACATCTATTTTCTCATAAGGCAGATCAAATAGCCAGTGAGCCTCAATCACTTCCAATCCCTTGTTCATCAACGTTGCCGAATCGATCGTCACTTTTGCCCCCATCGACCAATTGGGGTGTTTCAACGCTTGTTCCACCGTTGCGTTCTCTATTTGTTCCCTTGTCCAATCACGGAAAGCTCCTCCGGATGCAGTGACAATCAAGCGGCGAACTTCGGAAATGCGTTCTCCATTCAAGCATTGAAAGATGGCGGAATGTTCACTATCAATCGGAAGCAGGGGAACCTGTCTCTTTTTTGCTTCCGCCGCCACGATATGACCGGCGCTGACAAGCGTTTCCTTGTTGGCCAGACCGACCTTTTTCCCTGCGCGGATGGCTGCCAGGGTCGGCACCAATCCTTTGCTTCCCACAATGGCCGAAACAACAAAGGATGCTTCCGGATGGGAGGCCACTTCGACGGGGGCATCCTCGCCATAGATAACCCTTACTTCCTGCCCCACCTCCCGCTGCACCTGTTCAGCTGCTTCTTTCGTAGCCATCGAGATCAATTTGGGTTTAAACGTCCGCGCTTGTTCCACCATTTCGCGGACGTTTCCCCCTGCCGCCAGCGCAACCACTTCAAACTCATCGGGATGCTGGGCGATCACGTTCAAGGTACTGCGTCCGATTGAACCGGTGGAACCCAAAATGGCGATTTTTTCCGGCATTCCCCGCTCTCCTTTCACACTGCCTGAATTAAATGCAAAATGAGAAAAACAAACAACAAACTGTCAAAGCGATCCAATACGCCGCCATGCCCCGGCAGAATCCCGCCGGAATCTTTTACACCAGCGCTTCTTTTCCAGGCGGATTCAACCAAATCTCCCAATTGGCCGACGATGGTGATAAACAATCCCATTCCCAACGCCCACAGGGAGCTCCCCAATTGGGGATGGATCAGCCAGATGACCAGACTGGTCACAATCCCAAACATGATGCCGCCCAGCGAACCTTGAATCGTCTTGTTGGGGCTGATCTGGGGCCACAATTTGTGTTTCCCCCACTTTTTTCCGATAAAATAAGCACCGGAATCGTTTGCCCAAGTCACAATGATGACAAGAAGGGATAAGGCAAGTCCGTCAGGCTTCCAGATGGCCACCATCATATATAAAAAGCCGTATCCTATGTATATGGCTCCTGCCAATAAATAAGCCATTTGAAAGAGATCAAAGCGATTGCGGCTCAAGACGATCAAAACAGAGTAGAGCGCCAGTCCCAGCAACAGTGGATTTGGTTCTTTGAGGAAAGAAGAAGACGACTTCAAGACCGGCAGCTCCATTAATCCGGAAAGAAAAATCAGTGCGATTACAATAAGGCCAAAAAACATTTGCGGCGTTTTCCAATGCTGCTCTCTCATCTGCGCAAATTCCAAAAAGGCGATGACCGCCAGTACAAACATCAAGGCGGTATACCACCAGCCTCCCAAGGACAGCAGCAGCAAAAAGCCGAGAGCGCCCAATACCCCTGTAATGATTCTCTGCTTCATCGTTTATTTCCCCTGTCTTTACACCGCTCCAAATCGCCGCGAACGACGCTGGAATTCTGCAATCGCCTGATGGAAATGCTCGATGGTAAAATCAGGCCACATCGTATCGGTAAACAGCAACTCGCTGTATGCCAGTTGCCACAACAAGAAATTGCTGACGCGAATTTCTCCGCTCGTACGAATGACAAGGTCAGGATCAGGCAATCCTTTGGTGAGCAAATACCGGTTCATGGTTTGTTCATCGATCTCTTCCTTATCAATATGACCATTTTGCACATCGTCTATAATGTTTTTTACCGCGCGCAGGATTTCATCCCTCGAGCCGTAATTGATCGCAAAGTTGAGAATCAATCCGGTATTGTGTTTGGTCTCTTCTTCAAATTTGATCAGGGCCTGCTGCGTCTGCGTCGGAGTTTTGCTCTTCTCCCCCAGCATTTGCACTTTCACGTTGCGTTCAACCAATTCCTTGAGATCGGTTTTTAAAAACTCGATCGGAAGTTTCATCAGATATTCGACTTCCTCTTGCGGACGTTTCCAATTTTCGGTCGAAAATGAATAAAAAGTGAGGACTTTAATACCTAAGTTGTCGGCTTCCCGGATCACTTCACGCACCCGTTTCATTCCGGCCGCATGACCCGCCGTACGGGGAAGACCCCGTTTTTTGGCCCAACGACCGTTTCCATCCGTGATAATGGCCACGTGTTCCGGCAGGGGAGCCTTTTTGATCTGTTCCAACAACTCTTTCTTTCCTTGTTCCCTCTTCTCATTGCCAACCAGGCGTTTAATGGATTCAATCATGAAACATTCCTCCGCAAAGGTTAACTCATCCCGTTTCTCATCCCTGGGGTAGACAGAAAACCCCCTCTGGAAAGAAGGGGTTTTCACCCAATCATTTTATGTTTTTAAATCTCCATCATTTCTTTTTCTTTCGCTGCAACCACTTGATCCACTTCCTTGATGAAACGGTCGGTCAATTTTTGGATCTCTTCTTGACCCCGACGTGCCGTATCTTCGGGAATTTCCCCATTTTTCTCTAATTTCTTGATTTCATCATTTGCATCGCGGCGCACGTTGCGAATTGCCACTTTGGCCTCTTCTCCCATTTTACGTGCCACTTTCACCAATTCATTGCGCCGTTCCTCGGTCAACGGAGGAATCGTGATGCGGATCACACTTCCATCGTTGGTCGGAGTCAACCCCAAATCCGATTTCAAAATGGCCCGTTCAATTTCGCCCAAAGCGGACTTGTCCCAAGGCTGAATGGCAAGTGTGCGCGGATCCGGCGTGGAGATATTGGCCATTTGGTTGATCGGCATTTCGGTACCGTAGTATTCGACGGTCACTTTGTCCAAAAGAGCCGGATTGGCCCGACCGGCCCGAATCGTGAGCAAATCTTTTTTAAGCACTTGGATGGCTTTTTCCATTTTCGATTCTGCTTGCGATTTTACCTGGTTCACGAAATCACACGCTCCCTTTTACCAGTGTACCAATATGTTCACCCAAAATGACACGGCGAATATTGCCTTCTTCGGAGATGTTAAATACGATCAAAGGAATGTTATTGTCCATGCAAAGCGAGGAGGCAGTGGAATCCATCACTTTCAGGCCTTTGTTCAAAATCTCCAGATAGGTGAGCGAATCATATTTTTGGGCAGCCGGATCTTTGAGGGGATCCGCCGTGTACACGCCATCCACCCCATTTTTGGCCATGAGGATCACATCTGCTTCAATCTCGGCAGCACGCAGAGCGGCGGTTGTGTCGGTGGAAAAGAAAGGATTTCCGTTGCCGGCGGCAAAAATGACCACCCGTCCTTTCTCCAAATGGCGGATTGCCCGCCGGCGAATATAGGGCTCGGCCACTTGCCTCATTTCAATCGAAGTCTGGACGCGGGTGGGAACCTCCATACTTTCGAGCGCATCCTGCAATGCCAAGGAGTTCATCACAGTGGCCAACATTCCCATATAATCAGCGGTGGCACGGTCAATTCCGTGAGCGGAACCGCTGATCCCCCGCCAAATATTTCCTCCTCCCACGACTACGGCAACTTCGACGCCGAGCTCGACAACTTCCTGGATCTGACGGGCCAAAGAGCGGATCACTCGCGACTCGATGCCGTATCCTTGATCCCCGGCCAACGCTTCACCGCTCAATTTCAAAACAATGCGTTTATACTTGGGAGTACTCATTCGCTTCCTCCAATCAACCGCAGTTCTTAAAAAAAAAGGAACACAATGGCCGTGTTCCCTATATATCTTCTTAGCCTTGTTTAACTTGGGACATAACTTCCTCTACGAAGTTGTCTTCTTTCTTCTCAAGGCCTTCGCCCATTTCATAGCGTACAAAACGGCGAATGTTGATGTTTTCACCCAGTTTGGCGATCGTTTCTTTCAACAGTTGATCGATCGTTTTGTCCGGGTCTTTCACGTAAGCCTGGTTGAGCAGGCAAATTTCTTGGAAATGTTTTTTCAGGCGGCCTTCCACCATTTTGTCAACGATGTTTTCCGGTTTTCCTTCTTGCAGTGCTTGTTGTCTCAGGATTTCCCGTTCTTTTTGCACTTCTTCTTCCGGAATTTCTTCACTGCGGACATATTTCGGGTTCATTGCGGCGATTTGCATAGCCACATCTTTTACGAAGCTTTTGAAGTCATCGGTTTTGGCCACGAAATCGGTTTCGCAGTTCACCTCTACGAGAACGCCGATCCGTCCGCCGGCATGTATGTAGGATTCAACCACACCTTCGGCAGCGATGCGTCCAGCTTTTTTGGCCGCTTTTGCAATCCCTTTTTCACGCAGGTATTCTATCGCTTTTTCCATGTCACCATTGGTTTCGGTAAGCGCTTTTTTGCAATCCATCATGCCTGCGCCCGTTTTTTCGCGCAGCTCTTTTACCATTGCAGCTGTAATTGCCATGAATGGTCCTCCTTCATCTGATTCCAGTTCACTTTTTCGTATAAAAAGGGGTGGGCATGAATAACTCCATGCCACCCTCTTTTACTTTCTCATCAGGAAGCTGTGGTGCTTTGTTGTTCGCCCTGGCGTCCTTCCAAAATCGCATCGGCAATTTTTCCGGTGAAGAGACGAACAGCACGGATGGCATCATCGTTACCCGGGATTACATAATCGACTTCGTCCGGATCACAGTTGGTATCCACGATGGCCACGATCGGAATGTTCAGCTTGCGTGCTTCTGCAACCGCAATGCGCTCTTTGCGTGGATCGATGACGAAAATCGCATCAGGCAGTTTTTTCATGTGTTTAATACCGCCCAGGAATTTCTCCAATTTGGCTTGTTCTTTTTTAAGAAGGATCACTTCTTTTTTCGGCAGTACGTCAAATGTGCCGTCTTCTTCCATGCGCTCCAGTTCATGAAGGCGCTCGATGCGTTTGCGGATCGTTTGGAGGTTGGTCAGCGTGCCGCCGAGCCAACGATGGTTCACATAGAACATGTCACAGCGCTCAGCTTCTTCCTTAACTGCTTCCTGCGCTTGTTTTTTGGTTCCGACAAAAAGGATGTTGCCGCCGTTTGCAGCCAGTTCACGTACGAAGTTGTACGCTTGCTCCATCATTTTGACGGTTTTTTGCAAATCGATGATGTAAATTCCATTACGCTCTGTAAAAATGTATTTTCCCATTTTCGGGTTCCAACGGCGAGTTTGGTGACCGAAGTGAACCCCTGCTTCCAGCAGTTGTTTCATGGATACAACAGCCATTTTAAAATCCTCCTTGTTGGTTGGTCCTCCGCCGAAATCATCGAAGGCAGAAACCGCAATCCGCGGCACCGCTGCCCGCTTCTTCGGCGTGTGTGTTTACACCATTGTTGAATATACCATACCCCATATCTGATCGCAAGGGAAAACTTTGCGCGAAAAGCTTCCTACAAAATATACTGGCTCAAATCCCGGTCCGTTACGACATCAGCCAAACGCTCCTGCACATATTGCGGTGTAATCGTGATTTCCCCCATCCCGATCTCCGGAGCTTCAAAAGAGAGCTCCTCCAGCAACCGCTCGAGAATCGTATGCAGGCGACGGGCTCCGATATTCTCGGTGGAGCTGTTCACTTCCTGCGCCAGCCGGGCGATTTCTTCCACTGCTTCTTTGGTAAAGGTAATCTTGATGCCTTCCGTTTCCAAGAGGGCGATGTATTGTTTGATTAAAGCGCCTTTCGGCTCGGTTAAAATCCGCACGAAATCATCGGCGCTCAAATCGTCCAGTTCGACGCGTATGGGGAAACGCCCCTGCAGTTCCGGGATCAGGTCGGACGGTTTGGAAACGTGGAACGCACCGGCGGCGATAAACAAAATGTGATCCGTTTTCACCGGCCCGTATTTGGTGATGACAGTGGAACCTTCCACGATCGGCAAAATGTCGCGCTGCACACCCTCACGGGAAACATCGGGGCCGCGCTGGTCCTTGCCGGCGATTTTATCAATCTCATCAAGGAAAATAATGCCCGACTGCTCCACACGGGAAAGCGCCTCCCCGATCACGTGATCCATGTCGATCAGCTTTTGCCCTTCCTGCTGAGTCAGGACTTCTCTCGCTTCCTTGACGGTTAGTCTGCGCCGCTTGGTTCTTTTCGGCATCAGCTGCCCCAGCATTTCCTGCATGTTCATTCCCATCTGCTCGACGCCGGTTCCGGCGAACATGTCAAACATGGAGGGCATCTGCTCTTCCACCTCAATCTCGATCATCTGCTCCTCCAATTCGCCGCGCAACAATTTTTCTTTTACCAACGCCCGTTCTTCCCTGATCCGCCTTTTCTCCTGCTGTTCCTGAGGTCCCGGGGTTCCCTCGCTCTTTTGCTGGAACAGGAATTCGAAGGGGTTTTTAAAAGCGGGAGACTCCTTCTGATCAGGAACCAGGATGCTGACGATCCGATCGTTGGCCATGGCCCGGGCCTCGTCTTTCACACTTTCCAGTTTTTCTGCCTTGACCATGCGAATCCCCGTTTCCACCAGATCGCGCACCATCGATTCCACATCACGCCCGACATAGCCCACTTCGGTAAATTTGGTCGCTTCCAGTTTGACGAAAGGGGCACCGACCAATTTTGCCAGACGCCGGGCGATTTCCGTTTTCCCCACCCCGGTGGGACCGATCATCAAAATATTTTTGGGAACGACTTCGTCCCTCAGTTCTTCCGGCAGCAGCATCCGGCGGTAGCGGTTGCGAAGGGCGATCGCCACCGCTCTTTTCGCTTGCGTCTGGCCGACGATGTATTTATCCAATTCGGCGACAATCTGTCTGGGTGTCCATTTTGCTTGCGGACTTAACTCGGGCATGTTATACCTCCTCCACAATGATGTGGTCATTGGTAAAGACACAAACCTCACTGGCGATTTTCAGGGCCGCCTCGGCGATCTCACTGGCTGACAGATGCGGTGCATACCGTTTTAACGCCCTGCCGGCAGACAGCGCGAAACTGCCGCCCGACCCGATGGCCAGAACCTCATCATCCGGCTCGATCACTTCGCCGGTTCCGGAGATCAAAAAGAGATGATCGTTGTTCATTACGATCAACATCGCTTCAAGACGACGCAACACTTTATCGGAACGCCACTCTTTCGCCAGTTCAACTGCGGCGCGAGGCAGATTGCCGTGATACTCTTCCAGCTTCCCCTCAAATTTTTCAAAGAGCGTCACTGCATCGGCAACGGAACCGGCAAAACCGGCAACAACCTGACCTTTATACAGACGGCGGACTTTTTTGGCCCCGTGTTTCATAATCAGTTGGTTGCCAAAAGTGACTTGGCCATCGCCCGCCATTGCGGCAGAACCTTTATGGCGAACAGCAAAAATGGTCGTGGCATGAAAATCTCCCAAACTCTGTTTCCCCCTTCATTCAAAATATCCTATGTATGAAGAAACGGCTCTTTGCCATGAACCCGTTTCTTCATTTATATTTTTAAAGCTTCCTTACTATACTCTACTGCTTATAAAAATCCCTGTGCAAGGGGATCAGAAAAGTTCCCGGCGAAACGCTTCAATATCTGCCAGGGCCCGCTCCGCATATTTTTCCGCCCGCTCCTTCTTGCTCTTGATCCGTTCGGGCAACTCTTCAAACAGGCCGAAATTGGCATTCATCGGCTGAAAATGAGCAGGGTCTGCGCTGGTGATATAGTGGGCCATGCTTCCGATCGCCGTTGTTCTGGGCGGTACGACCAACTTGCGTCCCTGCACCAGACGGGCGGCATTAATCCCGGCGAGAAGCCCGGCTGCTGCGGATTCGACATAGCCTTCAACCCCTGTCATCTGCCCGGCAAAAAAGAGATCGTCGCGCATGCGGATCTGGTAGGTGGGGCGCAACAACTTCGGAGAGTTGATAAAGGTGTTGCGGTGCATCACCCCGTAACGGACAATTTCCGCATTCTCCAGACCGGGAATGAGCTGGATCACTTCTTTTTGCGGCCCCCATTTCAAGTGCGTTTGAAAGCCGACTATGTTATACAAGGTCCCCGCGCTGTTGTCCTGGCGCAATTGAACCACTGCATGCGGCCGTTTTCCCGTACGGGGGTCAACAAGCCCCACCGGTTTCATCGGGCCGAAGAGCAGCGTTTTCTTCCCGCGTTTGGCCAGCACTTCAATCGGCATGCAGCCTTCAAAGTAAATTTCTTTTTCAAAGTCCTTTAAAGGCGCCACATCTGCATGGATCAACGCATCATAAAACCGGTCGAACTCCTCTTCGGTCATCGGGCAATTGAGATAGGCTGCTTCCCCCTTGTCATAGCGCGAAGCGACAAAAACCTTGTCCATGTCAATACTGTCCTTTTCCACGATCGGAGCCGCCGCATCATAAAAATAGAGATAATCCTCACCAGTCAGACGCTTCAGCTTGTCCGACAAGGAAGCAGACGTGAGCGGGCCTGTGGCAATCACAGTCGGTCCGTCCGGGATATCCGTCACTTCCTCCTTGCACACTTCAATATTGGGATGCTGGGATAAGATCCGGGTAATTTCCCCCGAAAACGCCTCACGGTCGACCGCCAAAGCGCCGCCGGCCGGAACCGCATGTTGGTCCGCGCATTTCATGATCAGCGAATTTAAACGGCGCATTTCCTCTTTCAAAATGCCGACCGCATTGGTCAGGGAGGCGGCCCGCAGCGAATTGCTGCATACCAACTCCGCAAACTGGCCGCCTCGATGGGCAGGCGTCATCTTGACCGGGCGCATCTCATACAGCTTGACCCGAACACCGCTCTCCGCAATCTGCCAAGCGGCTTCGCTTCCGGCCAGTCCGGCCCCTACGACGGTAACATATCTGTCTGTCATTTTCCTTCTCTCTCCCTTTTTTCAGGAATTCGGTTCTTCATAATCGCAAACACTGCAACGAATCACTTTCTCTTTTTTTGTCTTTTTCTCAATCATGTAATTTCCGCACTTCGGACAAGGACGCGGTACCGGGCGGTCCCAGGAAACAAAATCGCAATCTGGGTAACGTTCACAGCCATAGAAGGTGCGCTGTTTTTTGCTTTTCCGCTCCACGATCTCCCCTTTTTTGCATTTGGGGCAGGTGACTCCCGTCGACTTTAAAATCGCTTTGGTGTTACGGCATTCGGGAAATGCAGAACAGGCCAGGAACTTCCCGTAACGCCCGAACTTGTAAACCATCGGGCTTCCGCATTTCTCACATACTTCGTCGGAGACTTCATCCTGCAACTCCACTTCCGCCATCTCTTTTTCCGCTGTGACCAGGCGTTCGCGGAACGGACGATAAAACTGATCCAGGATCTCAATCCAGTTCGCCTTCCCGGCTTCCACCTGATCCAGATCATTCTCCATATGCGCGGTAAACTCCACATTTAACACTTCGGGGAAAAACTCGCCAATCAGCCCGATGACAATTTCACCGAGCTCGGAAGGCACAAAGCGTTTGTCTTCCATCAGCACATAGCCCCGTTTTTTAATCGTTTCCAACGTCGGGGCATAAGTGCTGGGACGGCCAATCCCTTTCTCCTCCAGCTCTTTTACCAAAGTGGCTTCGGTGTAGCGCGGCGGAGGCTGGGTAAAATGTTGTTTCGGCGTAATCGATTTTCTCTTTAAAGGCTGTCCTTTTTCAAGCGGCGGCAGCCATTTGTTTTCTTCATTTTTATTATCGTCCTTTCCCTCGACGTATACCTTCATAAAACCGGGAAATTTCATTTTGGATCCGGTCGCCCGAAATAAAGCCTCCCCGACCCGGATATCGGCGGTAACGGCATCGAAAACGGCCGACGCCATTTGTGAAGCGACGAAACGCTCCCAAATCAGTTTATAAAGGCGAAATTGATCCCGGGACAAGTATTCTTTCATCTTGTCAGGAGTACGGTGCACGGAGGTTGGACGGATCGCTTCGTGAGCATCCTGTGCTCCGGCTTTTTTCTTGTGCGTGCGCGGCGCGTTGGTTAAGTACTCGCTACCGAACGTTTCCTTAATATAATTGCGGGCTTCTGCCGTGGCCGTCTCCGAGACACGGGTGGAATCAGTTCGCATATAGGTAATAAGGCCGACCGTCCCCTCCTTGCCCAGATCCGCCCCCTCATAGAGTTGCTGGGCGATTGCCATCGTCTTTTGCGCCCGGAAATTCAACTTGCGGGCCGCTTCCTGCTGCATGGTGCTGGTGATAAACGGAGGCGCGGGATTTCGGCGCCGCTCGCTCGTTTTGATCTCTTCGACGACAAATCGTTTTCCTTTGATTTTATCCAACAGTTGCTCAACATCGGCTTCCGATTTTAACTCCGTTTTTTGCCGTCCATACCCAAAAAATTTCGCCTCCAGCTCCTCATCCCCGCTCAACAGCACGGCGGTAACCGTCCAATACTCTTCCGGGACAAAGCGGCGAATTTCGTTTTCGCGGTCGATAATCAATTTGACGGCAACCGATTGAACCCGGCCAGCGCTTAATCCTTTTTTTACTTTTTTCCAGAGAATCGGGCTGATTCCGTAACCGACTAAACGGTCGAGAATCCGCCGGGCCTGCTGGGCATTGACCAAATCCATGTTGATCCTGCGCGGGTGCTTAAAGGCATCTTTTACGGCCGTCTTGGTGATTTCGTTAAAAACCACCCGGCATTCCTCATTCAAGGGAAGCTTTAAAATTTGCGCCAGATGCCAGGCAATCGCTTCCCCTTCCCGGTCAGGGTCCGCTGCCAGGTACACGCGCTTCACTTTTTTTCCGGCATCGCGCAGCTCCTTGAGAATATCCCCTTTGCCCCGCACCGTAATATATTTGGGTTCAAATTGATTTTCCACATCAACGCCCATCTGGCTTTTCGGCAAATCGCGCACATGCCCCATCGAAGCCTTGACAATATATTTGCTCCCCAGATATTTTTTTATGGTTTTCGCTTTTGCGGGCGATTCGACGATCACTAGCGAATCGGCCATAAGATGGCCCTCCCCTCAACATTGGTAGAACTTTTATTTTCAAACGAATTGACCATTTTCCAGTTTGAAACAACATCCCCGAAGTCAATCGTAATGGATACAATATCAAATTTAAACGGGAAAGTTCAACTTCTGTCAAATGAATTCCGGACAAAACGGGCACCGGGCAGCTGCAAAACCGCTTTTTTCAATTCAAGTTGCAACAAAATCCGCTGAATCTCCCCGGGCGGAAACTCCCGTCCTCCTTTTTCCAATAAGAGAGGAAGCGGAACCGGCTCATCGGTATCAAAATAAGACAAGATTTTTTCTTCCTTTTCGTCAAAATCCTGCTTCTGACGGTCATGCGCTTCCGCCTGTTTCTGTTTGCCCGGGGTCCAGTCGTAAAATTCCTCCAAAATATCATTGCCGCAAACAACGCATTTGGCTCCCTGCCGGATCAATTGCAGGGTCCCCCGACTCTGCACGGAGGTAATCGGGCCGGGAACGGCAAATACCTCACGCCCCTGTTCCAGGCTGAAATCGGCGGTAATCAGCGAACCGGACCGCTCAGCTGCTTCAATCACTAATGTTCCCCGGGAAAGGCCGCTTATGATTCGATTGCGCGCCGGAAACAGTCCCGGATGGGGAGTGGTTCCCGGAATCGATTCCGATACCACGGCTCCGGTCCGTACGATTTCATCGTAGAGCGCGCGATGATTTTTCGGATATACCACGTCCGCTCCGCATCCCAAGACGGCAACCGTTTTTCCCCGATGTTCCAAAGCCGTTCGGTGAGCTGCTCCATCTATGCCATTGGCCATTCCGCTGGCAATCACAAATCCGGCCTCCACCATTTCCCGGACGAGCTGTTTCGTCACCTTCAGCCCGTAAGGAGTGGGGCGCCTCGTTCCCACTACGGCAAGGCTCGTTTCCCTGAGCAGCCCGGCATTTCCCTTTATGTACAAAACCCAGGGCGGCATGGCAATTTCTTTTAATAATAACGGATATTCATCACAAAAATAGGTAATTACCTCAATTTTCTTATTTTTCAACCCCTCCTTCACCTGCTTGATCCACGCCGGATTCCACTTTTGTTTGAGCAACTTCACCATTTTCGGCGAAATCCCATTATGCCGCAAAGCATCGATGACGGACGGGGTTAAATCCTGATCAGGCAGAAAGCCCGCTTTCAGAAGCCGAGCCATGGTGTTCCAACCAACCCCCGGTATATGATGGATCGCCGCCAATCCGTCCCGTAAGTCCAAAAACAACATCTCCTTTCAGTTGAAAAGTAAAAAGCGGAAACCTCGCTCAGAGGTTCCCGCTTGTTTTCTGCAGGATGTTTACGACTTAGTGATGCACTCGCCCAGCAAACCCCTTTCTTCCAAGACCTTCACCAATGTTTCCCCGATCACGGCCGGTGTGGGTGCAACAGTAACCCCTGCGGCGGTCAACGTCGCGATTTTTTCCGCAGCCGTCCCTTTTCCGCCGGAGATAATCGCTCCCGCATGTCCCATCCGTTTTCCCGGAGGTGCAGTTTGACCACCGATAAAGCCGACAACCGGTTTCGTCATATTGGCCTTGATCCATTCGGCAGCCTCTTCTTCCGCGGTACCGCCGATTTCCCCGATCATGATCACCGCTTTTGTATCCGGATCTTCTTCAAACGCTTTCAAGCAGTCGATAAAGTTGGTTCCGTTGACCGGGTCGCCTCCAATTCCGACTGCGGTGGATTGCCCGATGCCGCGGGTGGTCAACTGATGAACAGCTTCATAGGTCAGCGTCCCGCTGCGGGAGACAATTCCCACATGTCCCGGGGTATGAATATAGCCCGGCATAATACCGATTTTACACTCGCCCGGAGTGATGACGCCGGGGCAGTTCGGACCGATCAGTCGCGTTTTCTTGCCTTCCATGTAGCGTTTCACTTTCACCATGTCCAGCACCGGAATCCCTTCCGTGATACAAACCACCAAATCGAGCTCCGCATCGACAGCTTCCATAATCGCATCAGCGGCAAAGGCCGGCGGAACATAAATCACGGAAGCGTTCGCACCGGTCGCATCAACGGCATCCGCCAGTGTGTTAAAAACGGGAACCCCTTCAATTTCGGTTCCTCCTTTGCCCGGGGTGACTCCCCCAACCACTTTTGTACCGTATTCCAGCGCTTGTTTTGTATGAAATAATCCGGTTGCACCAGTAATTCCCTGTGTGATTACTTTAGTATCCTTATTTACGAAAATACTCACCGTTAATTACCCACCTTTCTCAGGCGTACTCTCTATCCGTTCATTACTTTACGAGTTCGACGATTTTCTTCGCTCCGTCTTCCATCGAATCAGCAGCAACAATTGCGAGGCCGGATTCATTCAAAATCTTCTTGCCGAGCTCCACGTTGGTTCCCTCAAGACGAACCACCAGCGGACGATCAAGGCCAATTTGTTTGGCCGCTTCGACTACACCGTTGGCAATGACATCGCATTTCATGATTCCACCGAAAATATTGACAAAAATTCCTTTTACATTGGGGTCGGACAAAATGATTTTGAAAGCTTCACGCACTTTGTCCGTGGTTGCGCCGCCGCCCACATCGAGGAAGTTGGCAGGTTCACCGTCAAAATGCTTGATAATGTCCATCGTTGCCATGGCCAAACCCGCACCGTTCACCATACAGCCGATATTTCCATCGAGAGCGATATAATTGAGATCAAATTTGGAAGCTTCCACTTCTTTTGGATCTTCTTCATCCAAGTCGCGCATTTCCAAAATATCTTTATGGCGGAACAAGGCATTTGAATCAAAATTCAATTTCGCATCGAGTGCCATCACCCGACCGTCTTTGGTGGTGATAAGCGGGTTGATTTCCGCCAGGGAGCAGTCATTTTCGACAAAAGCCTGATACAGGCCGAGCATGAATTTCGCAGCAAGATTGATTTTATCTTGCGGGATGCCGATGCGATAAGCCAGACGGCGGGCTTGGAACGGCAACATGCCTGTCGCCGGATCGATTACTTCTTTGAAGATTTTTTCCGGCGTTTTTGCCGCCACTTCCTCAATCTCGGTTCCGCCTTCTTCTGACGCCATCATGACGACGCGGCTGGTCGAGCGATCGATCACCATGCCGACATAATATTCTTTCTCGATCGGCAGTCCCTCTTCAATCAACAGCCGTTTTACCTCTTTCCCTTCCGGTCCCGTTTGATGGGTTACCAGCACTTTCCCCAAGAGTTCTTGCGCATGCTGTCGCACTTCATCCAGGCTTTTGGCCAGCTTCACGCCACCTGCTTTACCGCGGCCGCCGGCATGAATTTGCGCTTTCACCACCCAGAGATCACCGCCCAGGCTCTCTGCCGCTTTCACTGCTTCATCCGGTGAAAACGCAACATGCCCGTTGGGTACAACAACACCATATTTCTTCAGGATTTGCTTCCCTTGATACTCATGAACGTTCATTCGCGATCCTCCAATCACAAGTACAATCCGATGACTTTGCTTGCCGCCTTGGCGCTTTCGATCAGAGTATTCCCCGTCAGACTAGGCCAAACTGCTGCTTTTTTTCTATGTATCTGCCATTTCCTGCCTGAATCCCCTTTCAAAAAAAGGCGCTTGGCCTGGCAAGGACAGAAAACCATTCAAGTTTGGCTCATATGAAGTATAGCTCAGGCACACTTTTTTGCCAACCACCCGTGGTAAGAACATTCCATTCATAACACGAAAAAACGAGAGGATTTTTGCCGCTATCCTCTCGCCATCCCAAATCACTTCACAAAATCGATAACAATGGCAATAATGAAGATGAGAAAGAAAATCCCGGAAGACACTCCGGCCGCTTTCACAAAATCGATGAAATCGTTTTCCTGGTTTTGCGGCGTATGCTCTTGTGCCGACATGCCACTCTCCTCCTCATGCCTTATTTCCTAATATGAAAAGTATAGCACGCTTTGAACAAACATAAAACGAATCGATTGGCAAAAATTCAAGATACCGGAATAATTCAGTCGTTTTATTGATCTTACCCATCCATCCTCAGTTTACCCGTTTCGGGAGCAAAATTTGCACACAATAACATGATTAAATCTTCCGGGGATGGATTGGAGGAAAACGAGGATTTATGTAAAAATTACCATTATTAGACCGAGAGGAGGTTAACCGAATGAATATCCCCCGCCCTTGGGCCTATGCATTTGTTGCCGTCGTGGTAATCATCGCGGTAATCGGCTTGATCCACCCCTCTCTGGATTGGCTCAAGTCCGCCTGGCCGGAAGCAAAATCAGCCAACACCAAAGCCGACCCATCGCCGGTCAACGCCAAAACGCGCGATATCCATCTGTTCACTGTCGAATACAAAACGCTCCTGTCCGGGAAAGAAAAAGAAGTATACCGCTTTGATCCCGGCACCGTCATTGTGATGAAAGGGGAAAAAATCCGCTTGCATATCCACGGTCTAAACGGAAAAGTCCATCATTTTTCCATTCCGGAATTAAAAGTGGCCGGCTCGGTTGAAAAAGGAAAAATCGCCACACTTGAATTTACTGCTGACCGAACGGGGACTTTTGAACTCATCTGTCACGATCATATAACCGAAACCCATGAAGGCCCCATGATCGGATATGTGACGGTCGTCCATCCTTGATCTTTTCCGTGCAAAGAAATCTGTGGAAGCCGGTTTGCCGAAAAGCCGGCTTATTTTTTGCACAAGTTTGTTGCAAATATGTCTGTCCCCCGCCCCTCCCCGCAAGCCAAATGATCCCTCAGTGATTCCTCCAAATCTCACTTCATGCGAGATGAGTCTTTTTTATTCCTCCGCTGGCCGGGCTGTGATAAGATGCAATCATACAATAAATCAAAATGGAGGGAAACGGAGTGTCAATCCGCTTTCAAACCCCCTACCAATATGTTTTCATCCATAATAACGTCAAACATTTGCTGCTGTTGTGGGAAAAGGAACACAAGCGGCAGTTATATATTGTTGAGGAGGAGGCAGATGAGATGCTCCTCCTCTTTCCCGGCGATTCCTACACCGAAACGGTTCTTGATCAGATCGAGCCCATCCTTTTTCAGCGGCTGGAAACGGATGCAGGGCCGTTTCTCGCCGTTCTCGGGGCGACATTTACCTATGACGAGCGAAAAATGGTCATGTATTATCATCCGGAGCATCCAGACCGGGAAATTTACTTTTTCGAATGGTCAGGAGACGGGATTGCCGAGTTGGACGAGGAAGAATATGAAGCCGTCACTCGTGCTTTTATCAATGAATTTCCGGAATTTTTCCCCGACGAAACCTGACGATGGATCCGCAAAAACGGGCAACTGTCATCATTGCCCGTCCCCCCTTTTCAGGCTCTGCTCCCGTCTGCATCCGAATCTTTCTCCAACTCTTTCAACCACCTGCCCCACAAAAATCCCTTCTAGCCGCCTTGCCTTTAAAAATATATGAACTCCCTGGTTGGAACGCCGCTATCACTCTTTACCTAAATGAATATGAAAAAAGTATCCATCTATTTAAGAGGGTTTTAGCCATCCGTCTTCTGAAACCCCCGGCTCACAGGTTATAAATCTATTTTATCCAAGAATATTCACCAAATGGTTATCAAGGAATATCTTATAGTAACCGTTTCTTTTCGTAGTTATGCATAAGGGAGGTGCAGACCTCTTGAACCAGGGAAAGCAAGAACAACAACAGAAAAATCAGTTTGATGAATTATCGAAACAATTGCAAAGGGCAATCAAACTGAAGATTTACGACCTTTGTCTTCAAGTATTGAATTCGGAGGAAACGGAATCAAAAGTAAAAAAATTATTTGATTATACGGAACTTTTGAGCCCCGGAACAAAAGAATTAATTAAGCAAAACATCGAAAAAGGGTTGATGGAAGAAGAGAAAAATCAGGAACCCGTTAAAAACAAAAAACGGAAGAAAAAAAGAAAGGGGTAATCGGACATGCGCTGTCGCAAGCGAAAAAGATGGCGTTTTCGAAGGCGATTTCTGTGTAAACGCTGCCGTCGATTTCTCCTTCGACGACGCCGGCACCGCAGATGCCGTGATCATCCACACCGGCATCCCTTCCCAGCACTGCCGGGTGCCCATGTCAACAATGAGGCAAGGGTGGACGGCCCGGTCAGCGGCTTGATCAATATCATCGTTCAAGTCCCGGTCAATACAGGTGATGCAACCTCCTTGCACAACAGTCACCAAAACGCGCTTTCCAATGCCCTTTAGAAAGCGGTCAAGCATTTTTTCAAAAAAAGGAGGCGAAACATCATTGAACCATTTTCTGACTCCCGAACAGGAAAAACAGATCCGTGCTTTGATCGATGAATTGCTTCCCCCCAAAAATAATCCCGTATCCGTTCAGGTTCAGATGCCTTCCCGGGTCAATTCAGTGCTTGCCGAGCTAACCAACAACATACCTGGACCTGGATCTTCATCCGGTATTCTTGGCGTCATAACCAACGGGTTCAACTCATTTCTGAATCATTTAGCCAAACTTTTCTCCAATTTGGTCGAAATTCTCGGCCCTGATGCGGTCAATCAACTTTTTCCCGGATTAGTGAACGTGATCTACAAAGAGGTGCCGATCGAGCAAATGAAAAAAGCAGCCCAACCACCATCCCAAACTGAGTAAATCCTCGCGATTCCGTGAAAGGAGGTGAAGCTGATGCAATGCTGCTCAAAAAAGAAAAAGAGAAGGAAAAAACACTGTTTCAAATTTTGCTGTCCCCGTCGGAAAAAGCACTGTCACGACAGACACCATCACGATCGGCACCGTCACAATCGGCACCGTTGCGACCATGATGGGGCCCGCGCAACGGTAAATAACAAGGCTAACACAGGCCCGCAAAGCGCTGGCTTAGCAAACATCAACATTCAAGTGCCCATTAACTTGGGTGATGCCACTGCAATCAACCGCAGCTGCAACAACTCAATCTCAAATACACTTTAATGAGAGGGGCCGTTTCGGCCCTCCCTTTTCCTCCTCCACGCCCGCTCTTTACATAAAGCGCAACACGTAAAAGCCTTCTTTTTAGGAAGACAACCATTTCTTTCTCCGCCCACACGCAAGCAGATCAAGCAGAATATAGTATAACAAATGAAAGATTTGCAGATCTTTCCCGGGTTCGCACATTCGAAAGGAGGTGAGATGAATGAACTTTTCGTTTACGCAAGAACAACTTAATGAGTTGCGCTCTCAACTTGAAGAGATCATTCAAAAAAAAGTCAGTGAAAACGAATCCGTTGAAATCCAGGAACAAGAACAACAACAACTGATTTCAGGCTTACCCTCATTGATTTCAAGTGTGTCAGGAACCGTTCCCTTGATTTTAAACAGTGTGATTTCAGGCGCTGTTGGTTCTCTTAATATACTTGCCGGCGGGTTAATCAATGTTCTCAACAGCTTACTGGGTATAGTCGGAGGATCGGTCTTGAACGAGACAAACAATGAACTTTCTCCGGCGCTTGCCAACCTGATTCAAAAAACCGTTCCAACAGGGCAAAACAAACTGACCAAATAATCTGGACCCATTCTCTTGAAAGGGGGTGAAGCTGATGCATTGCTGCTCGAAAAGAAGAAGAAAGCATAGACACTGTTTCAGAATTTGCTGCCCTCGCCGGAGAAGGCACCGTCACGATCGGCACCATCACGATCGGCACCATCACGATCGGCACCGTTGCGAAGACGGAGCTCACGCAACGGTTAACAATACCGCCAGAACAGGTGCTCAAAGCGCAGGTTTGATCAACCTGAACGTCCAAGTACCCATTAACCTGGGTGATGCCACTGCAATCAACCACAGCTCCGGTAACTCTGTATCCAACCTGTTGTAATCCTCTGCGGGGCCATCGTGCCCCTTTTTTTCATATTTATGTCATCCTCCCTGTTTTGGATCGGGCGATACAGCAAAACAAAAAGCTTTGCCCCGAACTTAAAGGCAAAGCTTCGCTTCATCAATGACCGACAGGCGTGATCCCGTATGCTTCATCCAATTTAGCCAATTTTTCTTTGATATGACGCCGGTACGTATCGATGTAGGCTTTTGGCTCCTTGGGATTGGGGAGGCGGGACAGGCGGCCGCTGACCGGGGAGATGATCTTGCTGACGGCACCGCAGCCCAAACCGATGATCGTCTGTCGTTCTTCCATGATGATGATGTTGTACAGGCTCTCTTCTCCGGGAAAAGCATAACCGACATTTTCCTGGTTGCCCAAAATATTTTTCTGCCGGTAGAGATAGTAGGGTACATACCCCTGATCCCGGGCCCACTCCCGCGCCATCCGCACCATCTCCCGCGTCTCTTCCCGGCCGGCGACGCGGTATTTCTCTTTATTTTGCGTCATCACGGAACCGCTTTTAAAGGACAGGGTGTGTACCGTGAGCGATTCGGGACGCAGCTCGCGCATGACATCCAGCGTTTCGGCAAACGTCTCGAGCCCTTCGCCCGGAAGGCCGATAATCAGGTCCATATTGATATTGTTTAAGCCCATCTGCCGCGCCAATTGATATTTTCTCAACGTTTCTTCCACTGTGTGGTGCCGGCCGATCACTTTGAGCGTTTCTTCCTTAAAGCTCTGCGGATTAATACTGATCCGGTCCACATTCCAGCGCTTCATCAGCGCCAATTTTTCCTCATCCAGTGTATCGGGGCGCCCTGCTTCAACCGTCCATTCCCGGACTTGGCCGAAATCGGGAATATGGCTCTTTAATTGCTGAAACAACGACTCCATCTGCTCAGCCGAAATCGAGGTCGGGGTGCCACCGCCAAAATAGATGGTCGTGACCGGCAACCCCCGCGTTCTCAGCCATGCACCAACAGCGGCAATCTCTTCATGAAGTCCATCCAAAAAGCCTTCCACCGACCCCGTACGCCCCCCGATCGCATACGCGGGAAACGTGCAGTAGGCGCATTTGGTCGGGCAAAACGGAATCCCGATATAGAGGCTTACTTCCTTGTCCAGCTCATAAAAATCGGGAAGCACGGTAAGCTGCCGCCGGATGATTTCTTCCAGAATCTGCGTCTTCTCCGGATGAAGCAGATACTCCTGCTCCAGCAAGCGTTTTGCCTCTTGCAGGGAATTTCCCTTTTGCAGCAGCGTGTGAAACAGCTTCGTCGGGCGGACTCCGGTCAAAATCCCCCAAGGCTGCTCAATCCCTGTTGCTCTTTCCAAAACCTGGACAAGCACATAGCTGATCGCCTGCTTCATCCGTTTCCGAATCTCTTTTTCGCCTGTGCATCCTTCGATGGAACGCACATGTTCCGCCGACCACTGCACTTTGTCTGCGGTCAGCGTCACCCGAACTTCAATCGCTTCGGATTCGTCAAGAGTAAATTCAAGCTGAAAATCAGCCCGGTCATCCGTTTCCGTCAGCTGAACCTCTTCAAAAAAAAGACGGGCGATCAATTCCACATCCCGAAATAAGACCGGATCAATCCCTTTAATTGCAAATCGCGTCATGATCTCACTGATGCCGAAACCGGCATGTTCCTCCTTTTCCACTTCCATCTACTTCCCACAGTCTAGCAATAGCCGCATGGGAAATCAATGAAAGAGAATGGGAATATAAGAACGATCTTTCCAATCTATTCCAGAAATAAAATGTTTGTAAATTTTGCAACAACGGCCCCCATCAGCACGGAAATCCGCTATAATAAAGGTGCATCTTCAACAGAGAGGAGAGAAGAAATGAAAAAGACCACAGCCGCAGTCGGCGCACTTGTACTGTCTATATCACTGACCATACCGGCCTATGCAAAAGACGATGTGAAACCGGTTCTTTTCAACGGCGGTCCTTTGTACAATCAAGCAATTTACAAATTTAATCCTGACACACTCGAAGTTTCCAAAATCACATCCGGCAATTCTGTCGATGTTTCACCAAACGGGGAAAAACTAGCTTTCATCAAAAACGACAGCCTTTACATATCAGATCTTGACGGAAAAAATCAAGTTCGCTTAACCAACAGTCATTTCCCCGATTTCGATGCCTCTCCTCGCTGGTCACCTGATGGCAACAAAATTGTTTTCTCCCGCGGAAACGGGAACCTCTACGTGATCGATGTCAAAAGCAAGGAAGTTCGACAAATCACCCACGCGGAGAAAGGCGTCTATTATTCCCAACCGGACTTCTCACCGGACGGGTCCAAAATCATCTGCCACGCATCCGATGCAACCGGGTTCAGCCACATTTATGAGATGAATGCGGATGGCAGCAATCTGAAGAAACTGACAGGGAAAACAGGGGAATCGTCCGAATACGACGCCCATTTCTCACCGGACGGGTCCAAAATTTTGTTCGGCAGGTCGAAAAACGGCAATGCCGATATCTATGTGATGGATGCTGATGGCAGCCACATGAAAAACCTGACCGCTGACACCACCAAAGCAGTCGGCAGTGCAATCTGGTCGGATGACGGCTCCAAAATCCTTTATTCCCTCAATCATTCCGGCATAAAAGGAAATAATGAATCCAGTGATGACAATAGCACATTTTATGAAATGAATGCAAACGGGACCGATAAGCAAATCATCAAGCTGAATGTTCCAAACGCAATGCCGACCGCCTGGAAAGCGCTCAATCTGGGCGAGGCACAGTCAAAAATCGGCTCAACGTTAAACAAAATCAAAAGTTTCTTATTTGATTAAATTGAACAAAAAAGAACTCCCGGGCGACGGGGAGTTCTTTTTTATTGCGTTGCTTTGGATTTCAACCCCAGCAACTTTTTCAAAAGATCGCCAACTTCATGGAGAAGTCCCTTGTTGTGATTCCTGCCGCCATCCGGTGGTGGAGGTGACGGTTGGTCAGGAGGCGGATTTTGCGATCCGTCATCTTCCGGCGGATTTGTCGGGTTTGTCGGGTTAGTTGGGTTTGTTGGATTTGTCGGGTTTGTCGGATCAGTCGGTTTCTCATTTCCAGGTTTTGGCCGGGCCGGTGGTTTTGACACCGGAGGAGGGGGCGATTGGGGTCTGTCCACCTTTTCTTCGGAACGTCCGGCGGGATGCGTTCGCTCCCGTTTCTCTGTTTTTCCTGTTTTCCTTTCATGCAGATACTTGGGCTGCTCAGTCTTTTCCCTGCTTACCTTTACCTCCTGAAACGGCGGCGGGGAAATTCTTCTGGCGATCTCCGGCTCTTTTGCCTCCGCATGGGCCTGGTCACCCGTCCAATCTTCTATTTTTTTCAGGACAAAGGCTCCAAAATCATCTTCCGAATCCGGCGCTCCATTCCCGACAAACCTGCTCTTGCTTCCATCATTACCAACCGATTTAAGCGCTTCATTTTCAAACCAAGCGTAGGCAGCCGTTCCCAAAAGGAGGAGGAGCACCGAAGCAGCACCGGAAAGCTTCCAAATCAAAAACGTTTTGCCTTTTTTTCTATTCAACATCTGTTCGTATTGTTCCGAAGAAATCTTCGTTCTCCGCGTCGTCACTCTTATGTTCAACTCGAATCCTCCTTTTACGCTCGCCTGCTACGCCTACAATAGTAGAACGCTCTTCGCAGTGTGCAGAGATCATTTCTATTCAAAGAAATGATATTAAACGAAAATGAAAAAACTCCTTTTTTTAAAAAATCAAATTGCAAAATTATTTTCCTGTCGGTAATTGTGTATACCGGGTTTGCCGGAACCGGCTTCCAAGAGAAGTACATTGTCCTTTATCTGACGCTGTGATAGGATAAGAGACACACAGAACCCGGGTCTGATCCGGAAGTTCTATTTTCCTTGCAATCCACGGAGCGCAAGTTTCTCTAAAAAACAGGAGGGAATTTGGCTTGGTTTATCCAAAAGCAAACGTCAAGCATCTCTTTGATGAGGTAAAGCTTCCTCCGAAATGGCTGGAAGAATTCTTCAACCAGGCCATCATTCAACAAGTCAATGTTTACCCGGATCGGCGTGCCTGGAACATTCACCTTCGACTGCCGGAAATACTCCCTGCAGACGTTTGGCACACCTTCCAACAACGAGTGAAAAAACATTTCTATCCACAAATTCACGTATCGATCCAGTTTCATTATGACCACGTGGAAATGGAAACGTTTCTGCAAAATTACAGACAACTGATCGAGCGGCAGCTTCAGGAACAGATCACCCCGGCGGCGGCTACCTGGTTTGCCGGGGCCGACTGGCAGGCGGAGGCAGATAAAATCACCATTGTCTTTAAAAATCCCGCCGCCCGGCAAATGGCCAAACAACGAAATCTTGAGCAAATTTTGGCCAAATATTGCCGGCGCATTCTCGGCCGGGAGGTTTCTGTTTTCCTGGAATGCGCATCGTCCGAAGAAGAACGAGACCACCTGAAAGAATTTCATGACCGTCGCGCCCAGGAAGAACAGACGCTGATGCAGGAACTGCTTGCCCAACAGGCAAAAGAGGCAGCAGAACGCGAATCGGAAAAAGCGGAAAAACCGGTCGAGAAGAAAATCGGTTACCAGATCACGAGCGATCCGGTGCCGATCAAGGAAATCACCGAAGAGGAAAAAAGCATCGTCGTACAGGGAAAAGTGTTCAAAAGCGAACTGCGTGAACTAAAAAGCGGTCGCAAACTGTTGACCTTTAACCTGACCGATTTTACCAGTTCGATCGCTTGCAAACTGTTTGCCAGAGACAAAGAGCAAGCGGAAATCCTCGCCGTCATCAAGGATGGCGACTGGCTGAAAGTCCGGGGTTCCGTTCAATTTGACACCTTCTCCCGCGATTTGGTTCTGATGGTAAATGATTTGACCGAGACGGCTACCGAAGAACGCCAGGATACAGCCGAAGAAAAGCGCGTTGAACTCCATCTCCATACATCGATGTCAGCCATGGACGGAATCTGCGATGCCGGAGAAGTGATCAAACGGGCAGCAAAATGGGGACATCCGGCTGTGGCCATTACCGATCACGGAGTGGCGCAGGCTTTTCCCGAAGCCTATGAAGCCGGAAAAAAACACGGAATCAAAGTCCTTTTCGGCATGGAAGCCAACATTGTCGATGATGGTGTTCCGATCGTCCTCAATCCGTCAGACCGCCCGCTGCTGGAGGATACTTATGTCGTATTTGACGTTGAAACCACCGGACTGTCAGCCGTTCATGATGTAATTATCGAGTTGGCGGCAGTCAAGGTCAAAAACGGCGAAATCATCGACCGCTTTTCCGAGTTTGCCAATCCGCACAGACCGCTGACCCAGCAGATCATTGAATTGACGCACATTACCGATGACATGCTGAAAGATGCACCGGAAATCGATGACGTGATCACCCGTTTCCTCGACTTTATTGACGGCTGTGTCCTCGTCGCCCATAATGCCCGCTTTGACATGGGCTTTTTGCAGGAAGCGGTCAAACGGCTGGGAAAAGAGCCGGTGCGAAATCCGGTGATCGATACCCTGGAACTCGGACGCTTTCTGTATCCGGGGATGAAAAACTACCGGCTAAATACTCTGGCCGATAAATTGAATGTAAAATTGGAACAACATCACCGGGCAATTTATGACGCAGAAGCCACCGGACACATCCTGTGGAAGATGATTCTCGATGCGGCCGAAAAAGAGGTTAAAAACCTCAGCCAACTCAATGAAAAAACCGGAGACCGCGACCTTACCCGTTTGCGTCCTTTCCATGCGATCTTGCTCGTGCGCAATCAAACCGGTCTCAAAAATTTATACAAACTGATTTCCATGTCTCATCTGAACTATTTTTTCCGCGTTCCGCGGATCCCGCGCAGTGAGTTGCTCAAACACCGCGAAGGGCTCATCATCGGTTCGGGTTGCGAGAGAGGTGAATTGTTTGAAGCCGCATTGACCAAAGCGCCGGCACAGGTTGAAGAAATCGCGCGCTTTTACGATTACCTGGAAATCCAGCCGGTTGACATCAATCTGCATCTGGTTGAAAAAGGGATTGTCGAAAGCCCGGAACGACTGCGGGAAGCCAACCGCCTACTGGTGGAAATCGGTGAAAAGCTGGGGAAACCGGTCGTCGCGACGAGCAATGTGCATTATCTGGATGAAACGGATGCGATTTTCCGCGATATCCTCGTTTCCAACCAAAACGGATTTCGCGTCAATGTTCCGTTGCCAAAAGCGCATTTCCGCACTACGGATGAAATGCTGAGTGAATTCAGCTATCTGGGAAGCGAAAAAGCGCGGGAAGTGGTCATTTCCAATCCACGGAAAATCGCTGAACAAATCGAAGAGATTCAACTGTTGCCGGAAGGAACCGCGACCCCTGTGATCGAAGGTGCGGAAAAAGAGCTGGAAGAGATGTGCTACAAAAGAGCGCACGAGTGGTATGGCGATCCGTTGCCCGAGGTTGTGCAAAAACGGCTCGAGCGCGAGTTAACCAGTATTATCAAACACGGATTTGCCGTGATTTATCTGATTTCCCAGCGCCTGGTGACCAAATCGCTGGCAGATGGTTATCTGGTCGGTTCCCGCGGTTCGGTCGGATCATCCTTTGTAGCCACAATGAGTGAGATTACAGAGGTCAATCCACTTCCGCCACACTGGCGCTGCCCGAAATGCAAACACAGCGAATTTATTCTCGATGGTTCCTACGAATCGGGCTTTGACCTGCCCGACAAAGAATGTCCCAACTGCCATCAGGTGATGAAAAAAGACGGGCACGACATCCCGTTTGAAACCTTCCTGGGCTTTGAAGCGGATAAAACACCGGATATCGATCTGAACTTCGGTTCAGATTATCAGCCACGGGCCCACGCCTATACAGAGGAATTATTCGGAAAGGATTATATCTACCGCGCGGGCACGATCGCCAAGGTTCAGGAGAAAACGGCATATGGGTATGTGAAAAAATACCAGGAACATCATAATCTGCAACTCAGACAGGCGGAAATTGACCGACTTGTCGCCGGGTGCACCGGTGTGAAGAGAACGACAGGGCAACATCCGGGCGGGCTCATGGTTATTCCGCAGTACAAGGATGTTTTCGACTTCACCCCGATTCAGCATCCGGCCGACGATGTCAAATCCGGCACGCGGACGACCCATTTCGATTACCGCTCCATCAGCGGAAAATTGTTGAAGCTGGATATTCTGGGACACCAGGATCCGACTACCATTCGGATGCTGCAGGATCTGACCGGCGTAAACCCGCGGGAAATTCCCATGGACGACCCGGAAGTTTTAAAACTGTTCAGCGGGACGGAATCCCTCGGTGTCACCCCGGAAGAAATCGGCGGGGTCAAAACGGGCACATTGGGGATTCCCGAATTTGGCACCCAGTTTGTACGGCAAATGCTCGAAGACACCAAACCGACCAGCTTCTCGGAACTGGTGCGCATCTCCGGTCTGTCGCACGGAACAGACGTTTGGCTCGGCAACGCTCAGGAATTGATCCGCAGCGGTACGGCAACGCTGTCGGAAACGATCTGTTGCCGTGACGATATCATGCTCTATCTGATCTTAAAAGGATGTCCGCCGAAGGCATCATTTAAGATCATGGAAAAAGTGCGGAAGGGAAAAGGGCTGACCGATGAAGAAGCAGAACTGATGCGTGAACATGGCGTGCCCGATTGGTATATCAACTCCTGCCGGAAGATCAAATATATGTTTCCCCGGGCCCACGCGGCCGCCTATGTTATGATGGCCGTCCGCATCGCCTGGTTCAAAGTGCATTACCCCATTCAGTATTATGCGACTTATTTCTTCCGGCTATTAGATGATTTCGATTGTGAAGTCGTTTTGAAAGGGCCTGAATTTGTCAAACGTCGGATGAAAGAAATTGCCGAAAAAGGCAACGCGGCATCTCCCAAAGAAAAAGGGCTGTTTACTGCTTTGGAGTCCGTTCTGGAATTTTTTGCACGCGGCTTCAAATTTAAAAACGTTGATTTATATCGATCACACGCCACCCAATTTGTTATCGACGGAGATGACCAGTTGATTCTCCCCTTTGCCTCCATCCCGGGCGTCGGGGAAAATGCCGCCAAAAATATCATGGAAGCCAGGAAAGACGGGGAATTCCTTTCGATCGAGGATTTCCAGACCCGTTCACGCGTGTCGAGTACCGTCGTGGAGTTGCTGAAAAGCATGGGCTGCCTTGACGGGCTGCCGGAAAGCAACCAACTGGTATTGTTCTAAAAAAACAAAGCTAGCCGGATGTCGTTAACGGCTAGCTTTGTTTTTTAAAATGACCAGGCGGCCGGGCAAATGCCATTTCAACGCTGTGGACATCATCCGCAAAGTGACAATGACCGCACAGAGGAAATAAAATTCCCAGGGGGTATCGACCCACTTCAGGCCTACCGCAACCCCGCTGACAATCGCCCAAAAAGCGTAAACTTCCCTTTGAAAAACCAATGGCTTTCTTCCAGCCAGCACATCGCGAATAATACCGCCGCCGATCCCCGTCATGACGGCCGCGAAAATGACGGCCACCAAAGGAAGGTGTTTGCCCGTCGCAAAGAGAGCTCCCTGAATGGAGAAAGCCGACAGACCGATCGCGTCGAAAAAGTTCAGCCATTTGCGGCAAAACTTAAGCCAGAGGGACGGACTCATCGAAACGAAGGTAATCGCGATCAGCGCTGCATAAATCAACATCTCCTGTTTCCACAAATCCCCAACCGGCAATCCGATACAGGCATTGCGAATGATTCCTCCGCCGAAAGCGGTAACCAGCCCCAATACATAGAGACCGAATATATCATATCTTTCTTCAATCGCCACCAGCGCCCCGCTGACCGCAAAAGCGACGATTCCGACAAAATTCAACCATTCCCAGGACATTCTCAACGCTCACTTTCCGTCTGAATTACATCAAGACTTTATTATAGCGGCATCAAAAGAAAAGAAAAATAGGATCGGCAAAAAATGTTCAGCGTTTCACCACCAACCATTACCAATCATTCATCCGTTTGGAACAAAATAATCCGCCTCTCCGCAGGCAACAATACAAAAAACGGAAAGAGGAGGCACCGATGTTCCGTCAGACGATAATCAACCTGTGGCAATTGTGGGATATCATCTATTTTTTATTTACTCGCCTGAACTATGTCGATAAGGGGAAGAACATTTTTCGCGTGTCAGTCAAGAAATACCGGGGGGAACTCATTCAAACGGCAGACGGGGCCATCCTCGAACGCGGCGATTGGTATGTACAATTGCATTTACATAATGTGCTTCTCGCCCGGTTGCTGCTTCAATCGTCAGCGCGCGAATTCGGATGGGCCATTATGTTGCGCCGCTTAATCTCCTCCTCGTTGCCGGCATTGATCCGGTTTATCAACCATCACCCTCAACATAATGAGATTCAGGTGATCCTCGGCACAACTCTTCTGTATCGCAATGCCAACCGGCTCGGTTTTGAGGTGTCCGACATTTCCAATCCAAAAACGCGATGGATCAAATCACTTACCGCAAAGTGTATTTTTCTCCTGTGCCATCCCAACGGCCTCCGGGAAATGTCCGGCAGAAAAAATGATCTTATTCCGAAGCGGGTATTTATCTCGAAGAAACGATTAAATCAATTTTACGGATCGGGGAGTTGAAAATGGACAAAATCTTGATCTTAACGGAGACGGTTGCCGGTTACGGACATTACAGCGCGGCAAACTCGTTAAAAAAGGCAATCCGCATGCGTTATCCCTCGCTTGAGGTTCATATCGTCTGCATGCTCCCGTTAATCAGCAAACCATTGGAGACTCTGATCGGCAAATTTTATACTCAGACGCTGCGCTTCGCTCCCTCTCTCTGGGG
The DNA here is from genome assembly GCF_016055135.1 of Thermoactinomyces sp. CICC 10521. Lineage (NCBI taxonomy): Bacteria > Bacillati > Bacillota > Bacilli > Caryophanales > Thermoactinomycetaceae > Thermoactinomyces > Thermoactinomyces sp. CICC 10521. Next base: position 34,070 of record NZ_JAECVZ010000021.1, read on the forward strand.
AGCGGCCTATTCCCAGGACCGCGAATGGGATCGTTTCTTTCGCGAGCCGCTCGGCAAACTTGTTTCCGGTAAATTGAAAGAAATCATTGACAGCCTCTCTCCAAAGCTGATTGTCTGCACGCATGCATTTTGTTTGAGCGCTTGCACCCACTTAAAGCAAAAAAAAGCAGGAAGCTTTCGACTCGGGGCAGTGGTTACCGATTTTGACGCGCACAGTTTTTGGATTCACCCTGATGTCGATTTTTACATCATCGCCCATGAAGAAATAGGAAACAAAATAAGAATGAAAACCCCGCTCCCTCGTCTTTATCCGACCGGCATCCCGATCGATCCGTCTTTTTCCCTGAATCAAAAAGATGCGCGCAGGGCCCGCCAGCAACTCGGAATTGATCTGGACCGCTTCACCATTTTGCTCATGGGTGGAGGAGGAGGAATGGGACCAATCAAGAAAAGTCTTGATTCCTTTCGAAAATCCTTTTGCCATCAGCCTTTCCAGCTTTTGATCATCACAGGAAACAATCAGGCCCTGTACGAATCCCTGCATATGGAAACCCGTACGGATCCGCATATTTACACATTCCCTTTCGTCCATAACATGGTTGATTTCATGTGCGCTTCCGACTTCATCATTACGAAACCGGGCGGAATGACTTGCTCCGAAGCAATGGCGACCGGTTTGCCAATGGTGATCTGCAAACCGATTCCCGGCCAGGAAGAGAACAACAGCGATTTTCTGTTGAACCGCGGGGCCGCCATTCGTCAGGATAAGCCAAAACGGCTGCCCGAAGATCTTTCCGGGCTGCTGCAACAACCTCAGCAGCTGGCTTTGATGCGCAAACAAGCATCCTCCATCGGCAAGCCGTACTCCTCCTTTCACGGAGCCGAAATTATAGCTGATCATCTTCATTAGTCCCATTCAATGCAAAACGGTCTGTCCAGAGAAAAAGACAGACCGTTTTGCTGTGTGGCATGGCGGAAGGGTTAACTTTCCCCCTGATCCGCAGGGCGATACAGCCCGCATGCATCCCATGACGGATAATGACGCCCGTTGTGATGTTGACAACGAAAACTCTTTTCCGTTTGCACGAGAAATTTGCATGTCTCACATTTGTAGAGCGTCCAGGTAATTCCATATTTTTTGACCATTGGATTTTTGCTGCGCTCTTCAATCTTGTCCAAATTCACTTCGCGTGATCCAACCTTAATTTCACTCACACTTTCTACATTCATTTTCGTGTCAAAAATACACTAATTCTTTTCATAAATCAAGGAATGAAACTTATTCCCCAACGGGATTCGCCAGCTTTTCCAGCGCTGACCACAAATCTTCACTGTATTGCTCCCTTTTCAGGGCAAATTCCAAATTGGCCATGACATAATCCCGTTTGTCCCCTATATCAAAGCGCTTTCCCTTGTAAAACAGGCCAATTCCCCGCTCCCTTTGCAACAGGGTATTGATCGCATCCGTCAATTGAATCTCCCCGTCGAAACCCGGCCGTGTCTTCGAAAGAACAGGGAAAATTCCGGGCGGAAAAATATATCTTCCAATTGCGGTCACAGCTGAGGGGACATTCTCTTGCGGTTTTTCCACAATATGACGTATGAGCACCTCGTTCTCATCGATCGGTTGATACTCGATGGCATTATGTTGGGACAATAATTCATATTTCAGCGTTTCAACCGCCAGCACGGGAGATTTATGCCGCTGAAAAGCATCGATCAATTGTCCGGTGCAAGGCGGGTCACTGTCAATCACGATGTCGCCCAACAAGACGGCGAAAGGCTCATCCCCCACAAAGGAACGGGCCATGAAGACCGCATGCCCGGATCCTTTTGGTTCAGGCTGGTCAATCAGCGTCACCTGGGGATCTCCGGCGAAGTACGTTTGAATCACTTGGCGGCCATATCCCACAATGATCGCAATTTGTTCGATTCCCGACCGTTTGGCCTCATCGACGAGATAGTGCAATGCCGGACGATCGACGATCGGCAGCATCGGCTTGGGAATCGCCCTGGTAATGGGCAAAAATCTCCGTCCCATCCCCGCTGCCGGAATCACCGCTTTCCGTACGCGCATTGTCTCACCTCCTTCAATGAAGAAAAGGGGCAGGTCAGCCCCCTTTTGCTAAGCGATTTCCTCCGATTGGACGATTTTCATCACATCGCGTTTCAAATTTTCCAGCCGGGTTCGCGCTTCTTCACCATTCTCTCCGACGGAAGCAAAGTAAAACTTGATCTTCGGCTCGGTTCCCGAAGGCCGGATGGCAAACCAAGAACCGTCCTCAAACAGATATTTTAACACATCTGCTTTCGGCAACCCTTCAATGCCCCGGCTGTAATCTTTTTGCTCCCGCACGGTGATGCCTCCTGCTTCCCGAAGCGGAAACCTGCGCAGACGCTCCATGATCGCCCGCATCCGCTTGATTCCGTCAACACCTTTTAACGTGAGGGAAACCAACTCCTCCTGATGGGTTCCGTACCGGTCAAACAGTCGCCGTAAGGCCTGGTAGAGCGTCAACCCCTGCCGTTTGTAATATGCGGCCATTTCCGCGGCAACCATGCATGCCTGAACAGCATCCTTATCCCGGCAAAAATCGCCGATCAGGTAACCGTAACTTTCTTCATAGCCAAACAGGAATGTTTTTTCCCCGCTTTCGGCATATTGCTTGATCCGATCCGCTATGAACTTGAAACCGGTCAGCGTGTTGATCGTTTCCACTCCGTAGCGGGCCGCAATCTTCGCTCCCAGCTCCGAGGTGACAATCGTTTTGATCATCACTCCGTTTTCCGGCAGGTTCCCCCGTTCTTTACGCCGGGCCAAAAGGTAATCCAACAAAAGCGCTCCCAGTTGATTCCCAGTCAAAACGGAAAATTCCCCCGTCTCATCCCGGGCAACAACCCCGACACGATCGGCATCCGGGTCGGTTCCCATGATGATGTCGGCTCCCGTCCGTTCCGCAATTTCAATCGCCTGCGCAAACGCTTCATGCTCCTCCGGATTGGGAGAACGAACCGTGGAGAAATCGGGGTCGGGCTTTTCCTGCTGTTCAACCACCTGTACCTGCCCGAATCCTAAATCCCGCAATATACGACGCACCGGCTTGTTTCCCGTTCCGTGCAGCGGCGTGTAGACAATTTTGAGATCGCGGTTGTTTTGCACCGGCTGCATCGCCAAACTCCGCAGCCGCTCTTGATAAGCATCGTCAATCTCCTCCCCGATCACTTCAAACAGTCCCGCAGCCCGGGCCTCTTCCAGCGGCATAATCGGAACGGTCAATTCATCGGGAACGCGCCCGATCTCCTCCAACACAGCGTTCGCCAAATCGGTGGCGATCTGCGCCCCGTCCGAGCCATATACCTTATATCCGTTATATTCCGGGGGATTATGACTCGCCGTAATCATAATGCCGGCTGCAGTACCCAAATGACGGACGGCAAAGGATAACTCCGGTGTCGGCCGCAATTCAGCGAAGACATAGGCTTTTATGCCGTTTTGCGCCAGCACCAGCCCTGCTTCCCGGGCAAACTCCGGCGACTGATGGCGGCAATCATAAGCGATGACCACCCCTTTTTTCTTCGCCTCTTCTCCCTGATTAAGAATAAACCTGGCCAATCCCTGCGTCGCTTTACGCACGGTATAGCGATTCATTCGATTGGTGCCGGCGCCGATGATTCCGCGCATTCCTGCGGTACCAAAGGTGAGCGAGGTGTAAAAGCGGTCTTCCAATTCTTTTTCATCCGTGATCTCTTCCAATTCCCTCCTTAAATCCCGATCCAAATCCTGAAATTTCAACCATCGGTCAACCGCTTGGCGATAATCCATCCTCCGTCTCCTTTCTTACATAAAACATCATCTCTCTTGAGCATAACCCAGGGATGGGAACTTAAGGGAAAGCCCCTCTAACCGGCCATCGGAAAATCCGGCAGGTCAGGGGGACACCTGTTCCGACCTGCAATGTCCCCTACAGAAAGACCCTTTTTCTCACAAACGGAGGAGAGAAAAAGGGTTCCTTGATTCTGCTAAGAATTCTTTTTCACACCGCGCAAAGGACCCTGGGCAAAGAGAACACCGATGACCAGAGTGACAACCCCCCACCACAGATCTATATTCAAGCCGTGCAAATAAGGAGTCTGGGGGTTTACAGCCAATCCGTAGACGATGAGAATCGCCCCGTAAACGATGAACATCAAGCCTGTCAGCCAACGCAGGTCTAACCACAGTTTAGCCATGGTCATCGGTCCTCCTTTTACAAGAATACTATATTTAAACCGATCAGGATAACCAAAACAACAACTGCCATTACTCCCGGCCGTTTATACCATCGTTCTCCACGATAAGACGGCAATTGCAAGAACCCGTATACCAGCCCTTTCAACTCCGCTTCATCTTTCGGCTTGGTGACAAAGCTGACCAGCACGGTCACAGCAGCAGCGATCACCCACGCCCACCAGGCCCGCCAGAAATTGCCGGCCTGTGCGCTGGCAAAATAATCGGCCGGGATCAGATAGTACAGCAGGAAGGCACCAACTGTCCCGGAGATCAGTCCCCAGAATCCGCCCCAAGGGGTGGCCCGCTTCCAGAACATGCCCAGCAAAAACGTGGCAAACAACGGTGCGTTAAAGAAGGAGAACAAGGTTTGCATATAGTCCATCACACTGGGGAAATCGGCGGCGATATAGGCAGTGCCGATACTGATCAAAATCCCGATGACAACGGTCCAACGTCCAACTCTCACGTAGTGCCGGTCAGGAGCATCCTTTTTGAAATAAGCCTGGTAAATGTCATAGGTCCAAATCGTGGTAAAAGCGGTTACATTTCCGGCCATTCCGCTCATGAAGCTGGCCAGCATCGCGGTCAAACCGAGCCCCATCAGCCCAGGTGGGAAATAACGCTGAATCAGAAGCGGCAAGGCCAGGTTGTAACTGGGGCCTCCGGGATGGCCGATTTTCGGATAAAGAACGGCCGCGATCAAACCGGGGATAATGACCAGGAACGGTACGACCATTTTAAAGAACGAAGCATAGATTGGGGTGTTTTGCGCCGAACGCATGTCTCGAGCCGCAAACGCGCGCTGCACCACCAAAAAGTCGGTGGTCCAGTAGCCAAATGACAAGACAAATCCAAGTCCCAGCACAACCCCAAGCCAGCTGATTCCCATCGCATTATCGGAGGAATGGCCCAGATTGGACCACATGTGGCCGAACGCTTCCGGCAACCGGTCCATCATCGCCTGCCATCCACCCAACTCATGCAGGCCAAATACGGGAATGAGGAAAAGTCCAAGCCAGATGAGGAAGAATTGGATCACTTCAGTATAGATCGAAGACGTTAAGCCGCCCAAAGCGACATAGATCAACACAACCACAGCCGAGATCAGGATACTGGTATTGAAAGACCAGCCGATCAGAACCTGAAAAATGAGCGCCATCGAATACAAACTGATTCCGTAGACCAATACGGTCATCACGGCGAATGAGATGGCATTGACCGCACGGGTCGCTTCATTGAAGCGGAATTTCAGGTATTCCGGAACCGAACGCACCTTTGAGGCATAATAAAATGGCATCATGTACAAGCCGAGAAACAACATGGCCGGAATGGCACCAATCCAATAGAAGTGGGTGGTCAACAAACCGTATTCGGCTCCGTTTGCCGCCATGCCCAGCACTTCGAGCGCTCCCAGATTAGCTGACAGAAAAGCCAAACTGGTGATCCAGCTGGGAATCGAACGGCCGGACAAGAAGAAATCGTCTCCGGTTTTCATCTTGTTTTTCAATAAGAAACCGATTCCAAGAACCACGACAAAATAAATGGCAATCATCACATAATCAATCAATCCGGCATGTAATAACGAATGTCCCATGATGAACCCCACCCTGATCATTGAGTGAATAAGATTTGTGAAGCAGCAAAATAACTTAATTAAAATAATTAATAATTGTTAAGATAATATTAAATGAAGTCAACCTTTTTGTCAACGCTTTCATAATGAGGAAGAGTATTGTGTTCAACTGAATCAAAAAGTCCGCAGTCTCTTCAAAACAGGAAGAGAATCGCGGACATAAAGCACTCCACCGTTTGGAAACCCCCATGATGGATAACACCTTTTAATGTTTTCCGGCCCAGTTAAATCCCGCCGACACCTGATCTTCTTCGCGTGCCCCGCTTCAAATACCGGCTGCGGCCATAAATCTTGCTTCAATCTGTCAACCGGCCGCATAAGTTGAAACTGCACTTGTTTTACGTTTCAAAAATTGGCATCAGACATGATCCCGATGGCCAGCTCACACCATTTTTCTTTTATCAACTGCGCACCAGAATATCAGGACGCAAATAGGTTTTTCCATCATGTTTCACTTCAAGATAGACCCATTCTCCGGTATGGGTTAAAAATTCATTTTCATGCTCTTTTACCAGGATTGTGTCTTCCGATTTTATCCCGCGAATGGCTGGATTCCATGCAAATGCCTGATGGAGGAGAACCCGTCCTTTGGCATCCGGAGTGGCGAGAAACTCCCGGGACGCATATCCCGTTGGTCCACCCTGATGCAACAGCTTCCAGTCTTCGGGGAATCCCATCCGGACATACATTTCAATGCCCGTCTCGATCACTTTGCAAATCGGCGTGCCCGGTCTGGTGGCTGCGTTCATGGCCGCATCGATTTGCGCCAGTTTTCGTTTGTTTTCCTCCAATTCCGGCGAGAGAGGACCAAAGTGGACAAAACGTGTCACATTGCTCACCAGTCCTCCCTTTTCCGCGCAGAGGACGAGCATCGCATACCGTTCCAGCTTTTTATCCGTAGGAATGGGATGACGGTAACGAAAGATTCGCTCATCTGTCGCCACCAGGATGACCTGCGGATTCATTCCCTCCTTTAACACTTTATAAGCGAGGTTGGCGGCGATCTCATGCTCGCTCTGCCCCGGAACCAATTCACGGCAGGCCGATTCCACTGCGCGCGCCGCCAGTTGCGACAAGGAACGGTAATCCTCGATTTCACTTTCCGTCAACACATACCGCAGCGCCCTCAACTCTTCTTCCACGTACAAAAGCCCGTCAATTGGAGTGTCACTGCCAATCCTTTTTCCTGCACAAATCCGCTGAATCGTCTCAATCTCTCCTTCATACCATTCCGGGGTGATCCAGTCATATCCCTGACCGTACAGCTCCTCCTCACGAATGCGGGCCGCTTCCATTTTTGATGCCAGGCATATTTTTCGATCGCGCAGGATGAGCAAAGGGGCTACACCGAGCTCGGTCGTATTGACAATGTGATTATCCTTCCCCCCTGTAAGCCACGAGAAAAAATCGCGTCTGCGAAACAAAACGCCGTCCAGCTTTTTATCATCCATAAACGTTCTGACCCGCTCCAACGCTGTATTGACCGAAATATCGCCCATCATTTCCCCTCCTCACAGATCAGCGGTCACCATAGCCGTCGGGGTGATTTTTATGCCAATTCCAGGCGCTTTCCATAATTGTTTCCAACTGATGATAGCGCGGCTTCCAGTTCAGAATCCGCTTCGCCTTATCTGATGAGGCGATTAAAACGGCCGGATCGCCGGCGCGTTTGGAGACGACTCGCTCTGGAATCCGCTGCCCGGTCACGCGACGGGCTGTTTCAATCACCTCTCTGACGGAAAAACCGGTTCCATTCCCCAGGTTGAACACATCGCTTTGTCCGTGTTGGCGCAAATGTTCCAACGCGAGGAAGTGGGCGCTCGCCAGGTCCATTACGTGAATGTAGTCTCGGATGCAGGTGCCGTCCTCCGTCGGGTAATCATCCCCGAAAATGCGTATCTCTTCTCTCTGTCCCAGGGCAACCTGCAAAATAATCGGAATCAAGTGGGTTTCCGGATGGTGATCTTCGCCGATCAGCCCGTCCGGATGGGCACCGGCTGCATTGAAATAACGCAGGGAAATCGATTTTAGCCCGTGAGCTTCGTCAGCCCAGCGAAACATTTTTTCCATGGCCAGTTTGGTTTCCCCATATGGATTGGCCGGTTCTGCCCGGTCCTCTTCCCGGATCGGCACCCGCTCCGGCTCCCCGTAAACTGCTGCCGTCGAGGAAAATACGATTTTTTTCACTCCATGGTCAAGCATCGCCGAAATGAGTACATGGGAAGACACCAAATTATTTTCATAATAAGAGAGCGGAATCTGCACACTTTCGCCGACCAGGGAGCTGGCTGCAAAATGGATCACCGCTTCAATCTGATGCTTACGGAAAAGATCGTCCAAAAAATCCCGATCCCGAATATCTCCCTGATAAAAAGTTCCGCCGAGAACCGATTTTCGATGTCCGGTCGTTAAATTGTCAACGACGACCACTTCTTCCTGATGCGCGAGCAATTCTGCCACAGTATGGCTGCCGATATAGCCGGCTCCTCCCGTCACCAAAATGGCCATGCAATCTCCTCTCCTTTCACCTCTCGTGCCCCGTCGCCGATCTCACAGACGTAGAAAGTCGGTGTCAAACCGGTTTTCTCCGCATAAATACGGGTAACCGTTTCTTTAAAATCCTCCACTTCCCCTTCGGCAACCAGACTGATGCTGCACCCGCCAAAACCGGCTCCGGTCATGCGGCTGCCTATACATCCCGGCACCTGGCATGCCGCTTCAAACAAGATGTCCAGCTCTTTTCCGGTCACTTCGTACAAGTCTCTGAGCGATTCATGTGATTTTTTCATCCATTCGCCAAACTCCGGCAAATCTTTTTTCTCCAGGCACTTTGTCGCTAAAATCACACGTTCGTTTTCACTGACCACATGTTCAACACGATTGCGGATAACCGGGTCAGCGATCGATGAACGCAGCCGGCTCCAATCGTCATAATCCAGATCTCCCAAAGTCTGAACATCGGGTTTCACCCGTTGAATGAAGCGCAATCCCTCCTCGCATTCCCGGCGCCGCTCATTATATTTGGAATCGGCCAGCCCTCTCCTCTTGTTGGAATTGGTGATCACCAACCTATATCCATCCATCCGGATGGGAAAATACTCGTATTGTAAGGTATCGCATTTCAATTTGATCGCATGGCCGCTTTTCCCCATACCGATCGCAAATTGATCCATGATCCCGCAGTTGACGCCCAAAAATTCATTCTCCGCTTTTTGCGCCAATTTCACCAACTCAAGCATCGGGATCTCCGTTTGCGCAAGTCTTGTGAAAGCCAGAGCGGACACCAGGAGAATTGAAGCGGAGGAGGAAAGCCCCGCTCCATTGGGAATGTTTCCGTGAAATAAAAGGTCAACCCCTTTCAATGTACCGGCCAGCGAAGGAAAGGCCTGGAGCAATGCAGATAACATCCCTTTTGGATAATTGGCCCAATCATCTTCTTTCCGATACTGAATATCTCTCTGATCCAGATCAACCTTTAAAGTGAATTGAGTCGAGCGAAGCCGGATCTTTCCGTCCGTGCGCGGCGCTGCTGCGGCCCATGTGCCGAGGGTCAGCGCTGCCGGGAATACATAACCGCCGTTATAATCGGTATGCTCCCCGATCAAGTTGACACGCCCGGGGGCAAAGAAAAAGCGGACACCCTGACTGTAGCCGAACTCCTCCTGAAATCGCAGCAGCAGCTGGTTTTGTCTCATGATCTCCCTTCTTTCGCCAAAAAACGTTTTAAGGCCTCTCTCAGCTCCGGCGCCGTTTCTTCGACTGCCCTCGGATTCGCCGCAGCCCAAGCGCCCATTTCCGATGAAGCATAATACTTGATCTTGTCCCGGGCACGAAGCGGGGGATAAAACTCGATATGGAAGTGATAATAGTCCTCCACATCCTCGCCATTAACCGGACGCTGGTGAACCACCATCATATAAGGGAATAAGCGATCGTACAGAAAATCCATCGCACCGGTCACTTCTTTGAGAATTGCAGCCAGGCTCCTCTTTTCTTCTGAAGAAAAATCAGTCAATGCGGTCTTGTGGGATTTGCTCACGATAAACACACCATAAGGATAATCCGTAAAATAAGGGATGTAAGCGAGAAAATGCTCATTTTCCGTCACAATTCTCCGGGCAAATGCTTTCTCTTCTTCGTTCATATCACAAATGAGACAGTGCCCGGTCTCCTTGTAATGCAGCTTGCAACTGTCCAATTCCGTCTTGATCTTCAACGGCAAATAAGAGTAGGCGTAAATTTGCCCGTGCGGATGCGGCATCGTCACCCCGCACTCTTCCCCGCGATTTTCAAAGATCATCACATACTCATGCCGTGGATCTTCCGCCAACTCGCGAAAGCGATCCGTCCACAGCCGGACGAGTTCGGTGATATGGTCAACGGACAACTGGGGCAAGGTTTGGTAATGATCCGGTGAATACAGGATCACTTCACATTTACCATATGCTTTTTTCGCTTTGTACAGCGATGTCTCAACCGGATCAGGTTCAGACGGATTGGGGCTTAACGCCGGGAAATCGTTATCATACTTCCAAACGGTGTAATGATCCGGCACTTTTCCTGAACCCGGACAAAACGGACAGTAATCTTTTGGCAGGTGCGGACGATGCTGCCGGTTGGAGGCAACGATCGTCCAATCTCTCAGCAAAGGGTTAAAACGAAGTTCCGACATATCAAAACCTCCTGCTGTCCGATTCTAAACGCTTTCAATTAAACGATGCAAGAAATCCCCTTTTATTAATTAATTTAATTAAATAATAATCCAGACTGACCAAACCGGCAACCCCTTTTTTCGCTGACATCGATTTTGATAAGAGAGAAAGTTCCGAATAAATGACTGCCTGCACCATCCGGGTGTGCAGGAGTGGCCTTCTTCTCCACTGCTCTTCCCAACGCACTGCCAGCGAAGGCCCCACACCTGCTGATCACGCTTCCCCTTTATTTTTCCTGCTTTTCCTCTTTCCGCTCCACTTGGTCCGCGTTCATCCCCCGCTTGAATTCACGCAGTGTTTTTCCCACCGCTTGCCCGAGTTCCGGCAATTTTTTGGGCCCGAATAAAAGCAACGCTATGACCAGGATAAAAATCCATCCTGCCAGACTGGGAACATGCATCTCGTTGCCTCCTCCACACCTGTGATCAACTGCCATACTCCGCAGTCTGTTCCGGACAAACTGCGCCTCTGCTGTTTATCTCGCCCTGTTCTTTAACATATAGACATCCTTGACGAGAAAAGCATTGGTTGTTGCCACTTCATCCATTTTGTCGGTCAACCGGTTCACGTCCTGACGAAGCTCCTTCACTTCATCTTCCAATTGATCCATCCGGGATTCGAGATTGTCCATCCGGGATTCGAGACTGTCCATCCGGCTTGCAACATTGGCCAACTCGCTTTTCAGTTCCAAAAGATCCGGTTTTAAGCTCTCCCGTACCGCCTCGGCCAATTGTGCTGCCAACTCTCTTTGATCCATCCAACTACCCTCCTTATTATGCATATTCTATCAGATCTTTGCCCATGCGTGTGAAAAATTTCTGGTCTTCGGGAAAAAGACCGGATTAAATTAACAAACTCTATCTTTTTCCACCACTTTTTGTTAGGATAGACAAGAAAATATTTCGTAACTCCAAATAATGATGAGTGGAGAACTACCAACGTGTTTTAGTTTAACCAATCATGTTAAACTAAAATTGCTTTCCCGACTTCGTTCGACTGCCCGCTCAATGATTTTGATGATAGAAAGGATATCGGATTATGCCATTTCTGCGTTTTAAAGGTTTTGATAAACAATTGGTGCAGAAAATTTCCCCTGCCGTGGTCAAAAACTTTGCCCGGATCGCCGAAATTCCGGAAGAAATCGTTAAAATTGAACTGCTTCAAATTGACTCGATCCAAAACTCCCCGCCTTCGCTGGAAATTATGATGTTTGAAAGGGAAAAGGAAAAGCATGATGCCATCGCCCGCTCTCTCTATCAATGTTTAAGCGAAGCCGGTTATGAAAACACCCATATCTTTTTTATCCTGCTGACCCCTTCCTTATATTACAAAAACGGACAGCCCCTCAAAGAAATCCCGAAAATGAAACAACCCATCCCCCATACGTAAAGCCCGCTCATATGCGAAGCGGGCTTGCTTTTTCGTTCCTTTAGTCATTCAAAATGTTTACTGTGCCATTTCCTTCACTCGGCTTGGCTGCTGTTTCGGTATCGTGGTCATCTTCAGCTGAATGATTTTTCATAAGCAAATGGTTCTCCCTTTTTTTTCGTCTTTTGGCCGCCTTGCCCCCGTTCTGGCGCAATCGCTTGCGCCGGCCGCGTTTCAGCTTGCTCATGTTCTCAACCCCCACTTTCCTGTTCGATTACAATCACATTACTCTCTTTTCAGCAAAAGGCAACGGCATTTGCACTCCATCAAAAATAAAAAAAGGCCAAGTTCCCTGGCCGGTGCGCTAATCCCAATTAAAAAGCCGATAACCAACGATGAGCGGCTTATCGGCTTTCAGCATGCTAACTATTTCGTTTCAAACCATTAACCAAGTAGTTGCCCCATTCTCGCATGGCAATCGTTTCTCCGGCTTCCGCTGCTTTCTTCAGCCATTTTTCCCCTTCTTCCACGTTTTGCTGCAGCTTTTGACCGGTCAGCAATTGCATTCCCATAATCCGCATGGCAATTCGTTCGCCGGCCTGGGCTGCTTTTCTCAGCCACAGCTCTCCTTCTTCCACGTCTTGCGACAGTCCTTCCCCTTCCAGCAAACGATAGCCGAGAACCCGCATGGCAACAGGATCCTGGGTTTCTGCGGCCTTTCTCAACCATTTTTCCCCTTCCACCGGGTCTTTGGGCAACCCCTCTCCCACGATCAAACGGTAGCCCAGCTCGGTCAAGGCCCAGCTGTCTCCAGCTTCCGCCGCTCTTCTCAGCCACTTTTCTCCTTCAGCCAGATCAGCCGGAACTTTCTTGCCCGTCAATAATTGATAGGCCAATTCAGACATGGACCAGATATCCCCGGCCTCGGCAGCCATTTTTAGCCATTTCATGCCCTCTTCAATTTTTTGACGTTCCTTTTCCATGTGAACTTCCTGAAGGTGAACGACTTCTCCTGTTGTCTTCTCTTTCTCTGCATCGCTCATCGAAAATCCCTCCGACAATTCAAACATCATGTACTTCTGAACACTTGCGGCATCTAATAAGAATACTAGTTTTAAAACATTCTATCATTACTCATTTTAATATGATAGTTATTTCTTGTCACAATAATTAATTTTAAATACGAAAACAGCCGCATCTCTCGCCCCCCAACCGGCAAAACTCTTTTCACAGAAAAGAAGCTATCCTCGAAATCCGTTCAAGGATAGCTTCTCCCCATCTCCGCCCGGACATGCAAGTCAATGCAGATAAAAGGCAACTGATTCATAGGGACGCAAAGCAAATGCGTAAACCTCTTGCGGCGGATCAGGATAATTGGCGATTAAAACGGAAGATTGACCGGGCAAGTGAACCCCCTCCGGCAGAGAGAAAGTCGTCTCTTGCGCCGAAAAATTGTTTACGACCAACAGGGCCCGGTCTCCATCCCGACGTACATAAGCAAAAATTTGCGGATGATCCTCAAGCAGCAGGGTAAAATCGCCCGTCACGATCAGATCGACTTCCTTGCGCAGACGAATCAGTTTTTGGTAGTGATAAAACACGGAATCGGGATCCTGAAGGGCCTCTTCCACGTTAATCTGCTCATAATTGGGCGCAACGCCGATCCAAGGAGTCCCCGTGCTGAAACCGGCATGTTTCCCGCTGTTCCACTGCATCGGCGTTCGTGAATTATCCCGCGATTTTTGCTTCAGAACAGCAATCGCCTCTTGATCCGTTTTCCCTTGCGCCCGAAGCGCCCTGTAAGCATTTAATGATTCGACGTCCCGATACTCCTCAATCCGGGAAAAACCGGGATTGGTCATGCCAATCTCTTCACCCTGATAAATATACGGCGTTCCCTGCATCAAATGAATGGCTGTTGCCAGCATTTTGGCGGATTCTTTCCGGTATTTTCCATCATCTCCAAAGCGGGAAACCACCCGGGGCTGATCGTGGTTACACCAAAAAAGCGCATTCCATCCTCCTCCCTTGTGCATTCCGATTTGCCAATCGCGGAAAATCTTTTTCAAACAGAGAAAATCAAACTCCCCCAGAGCCCATTTCTCCCCGCCCGGATAATCTACTTTGAGATGATGAAAGTTAAAAGTCATATTGAGCTCTTTTTCCTGCGGATTGGTATACCGCACGCAATTTTCGATCGTGGTGGAAGACATCTCCCCCACTGTCATCATCTCCGGATTGTCAGCAAACACTTCCCGGTTCATCTCTTTGAGAAATTCATGCACCCGCGGGCCATCCGTATAAAAGCGGCGCCCGTCATCCATGGGTGTCTCCAGGGTGTCATCCCGGAAACTCTGGTCTTTGGATATCAAATTGATCACATCGAGCCGAAACCCGTCAACGCCCTTATTTACCCAAAAGCGCATCATCTCGTAAATCCTTCGGCGCAACTCTTCATTTTCCCAGTTCAAGTCAGCTTGGGTGACATCATACAGATGCAGATAGTACTGTCCCGTCTCTTCGGAGAATTGCCAAGCGCTTCCCCCGAATTTCGATCTCCAGTTGTTCGGCGCGCCGCCGTCTTTTCCATCTTTCCAGATATAAAAATGACGGCAGGCATTATCCTTGGAGCGGACTGCTTCTTTAAACCAGGGATGCTCCGTGGAAGTGTGATTCACAACCATATCCAAAATCACTTTCATTCCTTTTTCATGGGCCAAACGCAACAATCTCTCAAAAGTCTCCATGGTTCCGTACGCCGGGTTGATCTTGAAATAATCGCTGATATCATATCCGTTATCCCGCTGCGGCGATTCATAGATGGGGGTCAGCCAGATGACGTCAACCCCCAGCGTGTGCAAATAATCCAGTTTTTCAATAATTCCCTGCAAATCGCCGATTCCATCCCCGTTTGAATCATAAAAGCTTTTGGGGTAAATCTGGTAAACCACTGCTTGTTTCCACCAAGGTTGTTTCATTGCAGAGTCTCTCCTTCACTATGCTCTTTTCAATTTTCCCCATACTAGAGTGAGCACAAATGGGATGACGAGCGCAACCCCCATTCCGATGAAAAATGCCCCCCAATTCTGCGGAAGGATGGAGAGAAAACCGGGAATGCCCCCGACTCCGATTGAAGACGCTTTCACTTTGTTGATGGTGATAAACACCCCGGCGATTGCCGAACCAATCATCGCTGAAATAAAGGGATAGCGAAAACGGAGATTTACCCCGAACATCGCCGGTTCGGTAATTCCCAGGTAAGCTGAAATCGCCGAAGTAACGGACATCCCTTTGAGTTTTTCATCCTTGGAAACGAGAGTCATCGCCAAGGCGGCCGATCCCTGGGAAATATTGGACAACGCGAGGATCGGCCACAGGAAGGTGGCACCCGTGCTGGCAATCAGCTGCAAGTCGACGGCCAGGAAGGTGTGGTGCATTCCCGTAACCACAAGCAACGCGTACAGCCCGCCGTAAATGAGCCCTCCCAGCGCCGGAAAATGGTCAAAGATCGCCACAAAGGCGGCTGTAATCGCTTTCCCGATTGAAAACGTTAACGGCCCGATGATGACAAAAGACAGGAAACCGGTAACCAAAAGGGTAATGGGTGCAACCAATAAAAGTTTAAAAGCATCGGGAATGCGTTTGCTCAGGAAAATCTCGATTTTGGCCAATACATAGGAAGAAAGCAAAACAGGCAAAACCTGTCCTTGATAACCGATTTTGGCAATATGAAGACCGAACAGATCCCAATACGGAACCGTGCCGCTGCTGACCGCCTTACCATAATCCCATGCATTTAACAAAGCTGGATGAATCAACATCAGTCCGAGCACGATCCCCAGCAGCTCGCTGCCGCCAAATCTGCGGACCGCCGACCAGCCGATCAGACCGGGCAGAAAGGTAAAAGCGGTATTGGCAATCAAATTAATCACATCGGCAAAATCTTTCCAATTGGTATAGACATCGACAAACGCGCGGTCGGGAAAGAAAATGCCTTTTCCGGTCAGGACATTGTTGATCCCCATCAATAAACCCGCGGTCACAATCGCCGGCAACAGGGGGATGAAAATATCCGCCAAGGTTTTCACCGCTCGCTGCAACGGGTTCAGTTTCTTTTCCGCCGCATCCTTGATATCCTGCTTGGTAGCACGCTTTATGCCGGTCATTTCCACCAATTGGTCATATACCTTATTAACCAGGCCTGGCCCGATCACAATCTGGAATTGACCGTTCACTGAGAAAAAGCCTTTGACAACATCGATTTTCTCCAAATTTTTTTCGTCCACCTTGCTTTCGTCTTTCAACGCCAAGCGCAACCGTGTGACGCAATGCGTGGCTGCTGCGATATTTTCTTTTCCGCCGACTGCTTGAATAATTCGCTCGACAGATTGTTTATTCACTGGCAATCTCCCCTCGTAATCGCTTACATTAGAAATATAACTTGTTTATACAAGTTAGTCAACGCTTGTTTATACAAGTTGGGCATGCCAATATTCTTGAAAAGTAGTATTTTACTAGACAAACTGATATAAAGATTTCAAACAAAAAGTACGATATTGTTTTTATAAAAACGCGAAAAACAAGGGAATCGCGCCCCTGCGCCGCTGCAAATATCGCGCAATCGATTTCCATGCATTTTTCTGCCCTTCGTACCTCTTCCGGAGACGGTTTCCGATCCACTCCTTTTGTGATCACAAAGAAGTTTCTTCTTTCAACCGTCTCCGTCGCATCTCTCATGTGGCAACCAAATGCGCTGCGTGCTTTTTGAAATCACTTTGAATAAAAGAGGAGATATGAAGCGGAATACCGGCGGGGAATAATGACGGTGAAAAAAAGAATCACTCCCGTCAGCGGCGGCGTACAAAGTCGGTAAACACAAACCGGTCCGGCCGATGGCGGGATTCGGTGTATTCAAATTGCGTTCCGTCTTGCAAGTGGACAAAATTTTTTACAACGGCGACAACGGGGTGCGATTTGACATCGAGAAAGTGCCGATCCTTTGCCGTGACAGGTTCTACCTGAATCACCCGCTGCGCAAACCCGATTTTCAATCCCAACTTTTCCTCGATATATTCATAAATCGACCCTTCAGCCTGATTGATGGTTAAACCGGATACAATCTCTGTCAGAAAATAGTTGATGTCCAGGATGACTCGTTCTTGGTCCAGCTTGCGGATCCGATAAATTTTATATGCCTCTTTATCAACGGGGAGTTTGGTTTTTTCATGCAAAGAATCATCAATCCGGATTTTTTCAAACAGAGGAACCAAGGTGGTAAAAAACTGTCCGCTGCTTTCGGCTGCTTCTTTAAAGCTGGCGAGCCCGCCGAATGAAAAGGAAATCAGATGATGGTCCAACACATACATGCCTTTTCCGTGTTGGCGATGAACGAATCCCTCTTCAACCAAAAGATCCAACGCTTTGCGGATCGTACCCCGGCTCGCCCCGTAAATTTTGCAGTATGTATTTTCCGAAGGCAATTTCTCACCCGCACGAATCTTTTGTTCCAAAATCTCCTTTTTAATTTCTTCGTAAATTTCTATATATCTGCTGTTCATCCCGATTCCTCCAACTGATTTGCTCACCTCTTAGTATTCATTTTAAAACAGAATCTTTCAACCCTGGGTTCGTCACATACCGCCTGCGATTAAAACCGCCTGCTGCCGTGAAACCTAAAACGACAACATTTATTAATGATTTTTTAGACAAATCGTGCTATAATATTTGACCTAAAGTATTTCGTATTACGAAATAATAGCTGACTCTGATTATTGGAGGAAATGAACTGTGGGTACGATTGATCTTTTCCTTAAACAACGCGCTGCCGACACTCCTGACCTCGAAGCATTGGTCGGGGGCGGAAGGCGATTTACCTTTCGAGAGTTTAACGAGCGGGTAAACCAATTGGCTCATTACTTGCGGGAAATTGGGTTGCAAAAAGGGGATCGCGTAGCCATCCTCTGCAAAAACAATCATCCCTTTCCCACCATTGCATTGGCCGCCATCAAATCAGGAGGAATCGCGGTTCCTTTAAACTGGCGTTTAACTGCCTATGAAATCGAAGAGATTATTAAAAACTGCAGACCCAAAGCTTTGTTCTATGATGAAGAATTTGCCCCATCTCTCACTCTGGCGAAAGAGGCGGGGATCGTCGGTGAGTTCATCCCGGTCGGGACGGGGATGGAAACAATCCCGTTTTTTGAATCGATTTTTGAAAACCGCCCTGTGGACGAGCCGGTTGTCGAGATCAGCAAAGATGATCCGGCTTACATTTTGTTTACCTCCGGCAGCACCGGCACACCAAAAGGATGTGTGATTTCGCACGGAGGATTTTATGCCTATCTCAAAGCAGATAAAGCACAGAGTGCACCAGGATACCGCTCCCTGGCTGTTCACCCGTTATTTCACATGAGCAGTACTCTTGCCTGCATTCGTTCAATCTATTTTGGCGGGGCAACCGTTTTTCTGTCTGACGATACTCCGGCAAAAATTTGGGAGATGATTGAACAGGAAAAAATCAACTATATGTTTGGCTTCCCTTCCCTTTACACCTACATGCTGGAGGAACTGAAACGGCATCCACGGAAAATCGATTCCCTCAAAGGCGTTTCCGCCGGTGGTGTAAAAGTCCCGGTCAGTCTGATCAAACAATATATGGAGATTGGAATTCCGATGAGTCAAGGCTACGGCAGCACGGAAGCATGGACTGTCAGCCGTTGGTCACCGGAGATGGGGCTCGATAAAGCTGAATCTGTCGGAAAGCTTTATCCCAATGTAGAAGTGAAGATCGTCGATCCGGAAACCGGTAACCCCCTCCCCACCGGAGAAGTGGGGGAGATCGTCGTCAAAAGCCCTTATCTGTTCAAGGGATACTGGCAAAATCCACAGGCGACCGATGAAGTATTAAGGGATGGCTGGTTTCACATGGGCGATGCCGGCTATCTCGATGCAGACGGCTTTTTGTATGTGATCGGCCGTTACAAAGATGTCATTGTTTACGGCGGTGACAACATTTATCCTGCGGAAATCGAAAAAGTGCTGCAAGCGGTTGACGGTGTCCTGGAAGCAGCCGTTGTCGGCATTCCCGATCCATTTTGGGGCGAAGTGCCACGTGCCTTTGTAGTCAAAAGCCCGGACAGCCCGCTTACTGAAGAAGCACTTACCCGGGTCTGCAAGGAAAAGCTGGCCGCCTATAAAGTGCCGCAGATCTCGTTTGCCCGTTCACTTCCGAAAAGCGGTACGGGCAAAGTGCTGAAACATGTATTAAAAGAAAAGGCGGCTGCCTTGCAATAGCTGATGAGACAACCCGTCCTGCACAGATACTGGACGGGTTGTTTTATTTTGACTGCTTCTTATGACAAATAGCCCGATCGGGCTATAGGTTCCCCACGTACGATTCGCTATCATAGAAGAGCAGCCAATACACCAAATTCACAGATAACGGATGATAACCATGAAAAGACAACAACAGCACAAGATCACCTTTGGGATTGTGGCAATCTTGCTCTTTGCCCTGTCCCTTCTGCCGGGAAATACGGTTCTGGCACATGCCTCGTTATTAGATTCCAGTCCGGGAGACCACCAGATTCTCTCCCGTTCCCCTTCCTTTCTCCGGTTGCACTTCAGTGAACCTTTGCAGGAAGGATTGTATCAAGTCCGCCTCTTAGATGCCCAGGGAAAACAAATCCCTTTATCACCGCGGACGGATCGGCGCGATGCCTCCCGGATCATCACACCGCTCCCTTCCTTGCCGAAAGGAACCTACACTGTCAGTTGGAACGTAGTTTCCGGAGACGGCCATTCTGTGGCGGGTGCCCTTACTTTTTCGGTTGGACATCCTTCCCCGGACCAAAGTGCCCCCTTGCCCACACAGAAATCTGCTTCAGTAAACTGGTTATCCACCGGTTGGCATTTTATTTCTGAAACCGCCGTGCTTCTGTTGGGCGGGCTCAATTGGGCCGTCTTCCTGTTTTCTCTGCATACTCCCTCCGTAAAAAATCGACTTGGCAAAAAGAAGAGCTGGCTCTTGCTCTTGTTCCTGGTCATCCTGGCGGACGGGATTCTTTACATGCAAACGTTGGCTGCCGGAGTCGGAACCGAAGTCGCCTGGCTCACGCTTCTAAAATCCCACTACATACAGATGATCGCAGGCCAGCTCTTGCTCCTTCTGCTGCTTGCCCTGCCAAACATGGTGGAAGGATGGTATCTGGCAGTTTGGCTGCTCCTCATTTGTTCCTTCGCCTTTGGCGGTCATGTCTGGAGCGTTCCCGATTTTTGGCCGGCTTTATTCCTGCGCATCATTCATACGGGTGCCATCGCTCTCTGGTTGGGGATTCTTGCCTATCTGATTCTTTTGTACCGCCTGAAGCGAACCGAAAACATCACTTTGAATGAAAGAGTGCTCCATTCCGAGGTTTTTCACTTGGCATCCACTTCCGCGCTGTCCATTTTGATCACTGGTGTGTGGATGGTAACCGTACAAAGCGATTGGCGGCTGGTTCCTCACGGTGGATTGTGGAGTGCTCTGCTCTGGAGCAAGCTGACACTGTTCGGCCTGATGTTGCTGATCGGCCTCGTTCAAACCATCAACGGCCGCAAAAAAGGAACTTATCGGCGCTCACTGCTTTGGCTGGAGTGGCTGGCCGGTGTCACCGTCCTCTTTCTCGGAGTCTGGTTGAGCCATTCTGCTTATCCCGCTCCGATCCAGCGGTATGACAAAATTTTGCTCAGCCAGGAGCAAAAAGCACAGGTGACCATTGCCCGGCTGCAAACCGGGCGGCAGCCGATTGCGGTCAAGCTGCCCCCGAACAGTCCTGAACCCGAACGCGTAACCGTCCAGGTTTCCGTCACGGACAGGCAAGTGAAATTCGCTCCGGTCCTTTTGCAGAAAAAAGGTTCAAATGAATATTCGGGTACTGTCTCTTTTACCTTTAACGGCAAATGGAGAATTTATATTGAAGCAGAATATCCGGATGGAACTTACGGAGAATGGAAAGATGAAGTGGAAGTTCAAGGAGGAGAAAGATCATGAGAAAATATGCCAAATGGATCGCAGCCCTTCTATTTGCATTCTCGGTTCTCACGAATGTGGTTGTGGCTGAGGCGCATGTTACGGTCTGGCCCAAGCAATCGACCGCCGGCACTTGGGAAAAATACACGGTTCGCGTACCCGTTGAAAAAAATGTAAATACCACCAAAGTGCGGGTGGAGTTTCCGAAAGGAGTGGAAGTTCATTCAGTGATGCCGGTTCCGGGTTGGGAATATGAATTCGAAAAAGGAAAAGACGGCAAAACCACCGCCTTGTCTTGGAAAGCAACCAACGGTGGAATAAAGCCAAATGAATTCGCCGAGTTCTCCTTTGTCGCAGAAAATCCCAAACAAGCCGGTGCCATTGCCTGGAGAGCAGAACAGAGCTACGCCGATGGTTCCGTTGTTTACTGGACAGGTGCTCCTGACTCGGATACTCCTGCATCAGTGACAAGCATCACTGCATCGGCCCGGCCAACCAATGAAAGTGCGCAACATCCCGCTTCAACTGTAACGCCGAAAACAAACGCCGCTTCTGCCAGTGTTTCCAAACTCAACTTCCTTTCACTCGGGTTGGCGGGACTGGCTTTGCTTCTTTCACTCATTTCACTGTTTCGGAAACAACAGAATACGAACGAATAGGGGCATACGTTTCTGTATGTCCCTGAAGTTTGTTAACAAAGCCCGAAACAGGAATCCGTCATGTCTTGATGCGCCTCTTTGCTTCCAGCTCCTTCGCCTGCAAAAAAGAGAATCAATCCCTTCCTGCATCCCAAACCGCTTACTTCCGTGATGTGTTTCAGCGTAAATTTTAAAGAAAAAAGGCCCCGAGATCGAGGCCCCTAGGTTGACTGGGAATTTGACCAAGAAAAAGGATTAACATTGCGGCGGCTCGCCACCGATCATCCCGGCAGGCGGTTCTCCGATGAAAAAGCGTCTCATCATTTTCACCTCCTATCTTGACATCTTTTTTAGACACATTTTTTAAAATTCCTGCTCTATTCAGAATTTTATTTGCGTTCCTTTTTTGATTCTGATCTTTGCTTCTGTCATGGCTTCATATTCAATGGCTTTTTGATTACTCAGCACCTTAAGATCATACTTTTCAATGCAATCTAAACATGCTCTGATCCCGTTGTCATCCATGTCTTTGAAGTCGTCAACAATCCGGATATATATTCGGTTCATACGCAGGCAACAGACATCACAAAAATCATCCATATCCGTGTAGACCGGATGCGGGTCTGTTGCTATCACCTTTCTCAATTTATATTCCTCGATATCAGCCTGCCTTCTGATCTTCTCTGCTCTTTCCTCCATTAATATCCCCTCCTTCAAAGATATCATATAAAGCGATTTCAATTTAGGCAATAGATCAGGGGCCGGATTTGGCCCCTTTTTTTCTCTCAACCAAGAAATGTTAATGAATATCCCGCTTTTTAAACCGTCCCCCACTTACTTCATGAATGTTCCCGATAGCCAAAAATGCCTCAGGGTCGATGTCGTCAACAATCGCTTTCAATTTAGCTTCCTCCAAGCGTGTAACCACACAAAAGATTACTTTTTTATCGTCCCCTGTATATGCCCCTTCCCCACTCATATAAGTGACTCCGCGGCCCAAACGGTTTAAGATACATTGCCCCAATTTTTCCCATTTTTCACTGATGATCCAAACCGATTTTGTTTCGTCAAATCCTTCGATCGTCGTATCAATCATTTTGAAAGCGATGAAGTATGCAATCAACGAGTACATTGCACGGTCCCAGCCAAACACAAATCCTGCGCTTCCGAGAATGAAAATATTAAAGAACATCACCGTTTGTCCCACAGAGAACGGGAGTTTTTTGTTAAACATGACGGCCAATATTTCGGTTCCATCCAATGATCCGCCATATCTGATCACCAAGCCGATCCCAATTCCAATAATAATTCCGCCAAATACGGCAGCCAATAAAGGATCATCGGTCAAAGGTTTAACCGAATGCAACAAAGCTGTTCCAATTGACATCACAACGACACCGAACAAAGTAGAGATCGCAAAAGTCTTCCCGATCTGTTTATAACCGAGAAAGAAAAAAGGCATGTTTAAAACGAATAAAAAAACCCCCAAACTCAGTCCGGTAAAGTGGGATAATATAATTGAAATCCCAGTGATTCCTCCGTCAATAACCTGATTGGGAACCAAAAAAATTTCCAAACCAACCGCTACAAGCACTGCGCCAAGTAATATTAGAATTCCGCGCTTCAGTAATTTGGTTGTTGTCAGTTTCTGATGATCCATTTTTTCGATTTCAGGTGCATCTGTTCTCAAATCCATACCTCCATTTTAAGCTTCAAAGTGTGTAAATGGCTATCAAATAATGGATGGTCATATTATTTTATTTCACAAATTCACGTAACAAACAGTCTGATCATAAAAGATCCGTCTACATGAAAGCCTCCAACCGGCATTCCTAAAATGATCATCCGTTAGAAAAAGATCAAGAAAATGAAAACCGGAAAGAATCTTCCCACCGTTAAAAAAGGCGATTGTCAGCTATATTAAAAGCCAAAGTCGCCATTAAGTCAAATCTTTAACAACTCGCACTGCCACTTCCCGACAACCGGATCCCATAATCGTCAATTCAGAAATTATTTCTTTAAATATGTTCTGTTAAAAATTAAATAATTATAAGATATTGTTCACTATTCATAGATAACTTGATTTTACCTCGCTCAAATTTGTTAAACGAATAAATAATTGTTGCTCAACTTCCAGATCCCTAACCAAGGGAAAAAACATTTCTCTAGACCCACTCGTCTTATCATTGTTATTTTAAAAACATCATCGAAATTGACATGGAACTGCTGAAGAAAGGATGGAAAATGAAATCTGGAATTTTTGCACTATGGGTTAGCTTTATCAGTAATTTAATCCTTACTCTTTTAAAATTAATCATCGGTCTGCTCTTTCAAAGCCAAGTATTAATCGCCGATGGTTTCCACAATGCAGGGGATGTCATTGCCACATTGGCTGCCCTGATTTCATCCAAAGTTGCCAAAAAACCGGCGGATGACGAACATCCTTACGGACACGGCAAAGCGGAAGTGATCGCCTCCGGAATCGTCGCGATTATCCTTGCATTCGCAGCTGTATTCATGGCTTATCAATCAATTGCAGCGTTTTTTTTGCCTCCTGTGGAAGCCAGTCTGATCGCTCTCATCACTGCTCTTATCTCCCTTGTTTGGAAACAGGCTCTCTATTTTTACTGCATTCGCCTGGGAAAAGCACAGCACAGTAAAAGCCTGATTTCCACAGCGATCGATCATCTGGCAGATGTGTATGCCACAATCGCCGCAATCATCGGCATTGGTATTGCACTGCTCGGGGATGAATACAATATTGCCTTTGCAAAATATGGAGATCCGATTGCCGGCATCATTGTTTCTTTATTTGTGATGAAACTGGCCTATGAAATGGGCAAAGAGTCCGTTGATATTCTGATGGAAAGAAACATTTCTTTTAATGATTTAAACGAGCTGCGGAAAATTGTGAACGAATTTCCGGAAGTGAAGCGAATCGACAAAATCAGGGGAAGAGAACACGGCCACTATATCATAGTAGACATCCGGATCAGCATTCCCAACGAATTGTCCATCCAGGAGGGACATGATCTGGGCAGAAAAATTAAAACAAAAATCATGTCAAAGAATCCACGTGTTGAAGAAGTCTTAATCCATTTAAACCCCTGGCACAATGAATAACAGACGGATTTCCCCGATTGTAGTTCACACGGACTCATCAAAGCCGCCGTCATAAACTCCGCTGGAAATGCATCCTCCAGCGGCAGACTTCAAAAAACTCGGTCCGCTTGTCCAGAAACAGCACACCGCGATGGGCAAGACTGACTTCACCCGGTATTATGACACTGCACCAGCTTGCCGGAACAAGCCTTTTTTAATGCCGGACACCCATTTTCCTGATAAACCTTTCAAAATGACCCCAAAAGCAAAGACAGGTTCTGTCCCGATGCTTTTGGGGTCATGACCGAAATTAAATCTGACTCAAAATCTCCGACCGGTTGATATTTTTGTCACTGCTTGCCGGCGAATAGCGGGTCAGTAAATACTCCCTTAACGCCCTCGCCCAGTTTTCATCATAACCGTGGATTTCTCCCTTTTTTCTTACGATTTCATCAATCGTACTATCATCTATCATCTCAATGGGCTGTGGGACACATTCTTCTTTTTCATATTGATAGGCCTGTATAGGCAATGGCATAGACGACACAAAGCCATATTGTCTCCTGCTGTGGATCATCCGTAAACTGAATATAAATTCCCACTTCTGAATCGTCTTCATTCACTAACTTATCATAAAGCGCATCTCCACCTTGTTTCTTCTCTTCTACCCAATCCCAGCACATGTCCATTGTTTTCCTCGTTTGTCTATCCCCTTCTTCATTGTCGATTTGATCAATTTTTTTCGGTCAATGCCAATAAATAAGCGACCCGGGCATCGGCATTCACATTCTCGTACCACTTCATGGTGTTATCCTCATTTTCGTCAGATAAAAGTTGGCAATTCGTATCCCACCAGGAAAATTGTTAAAACAAATGGCCTTCATCCAAGGATTTAACCGCCTATTGGACTCCTTCCCATGTGGGGTGATCAATTGCTCCGGTCTTGGCTTTATATATTTTTTCAACTGGATTACAATACTTTAAGTTCATCGTTTGGATCATTATACATTTACTTATATTGTAACGTTCCTAAAAATCGAAACTGCTTTGGATCAAGTCCAAAATTATGTGTAAATTTCCACGGTCAGAAAAAGTCGGCGTTCAACTTATGCGTGTGACTTTTGGCTGAGGTTTTTCTTTGGATTTTC
>NZ_JAECVZ010000022.1:0-49226 GCF_016055135.1 Thermoactinomyces sp. CICC 10521
TCTGGATGAATTCGTCCTGAACATAGAAACCTTCCTTCGGAATGTTTTTTTATACCTTTTCAACAAAAAAGGCTGTTGACCTTCTTTGTCAACAACCTCAGGATGCTTTCGGACCAAAGCATCCTTTTTGCATTTTGTGTCACTCGGTGTATTCCAATTGTTTGGCCAAAATATCGTGAACGCGCCGCACTTCCTGCTGGCTGATCTTAAAGTAATATACCCCGTTGATCATTGCGTCTTCTCCCCGGAAAGTGACGGTCTTGATCCGGTTTCCGGAGATTCCCGCATACAGGTTTTGCAGCTTGATCCACTCGATGGGAGGGATGTCCGTTTTGATATTGTCGCCCAATTTTTCCATGACGTTATCCAGCTTGGTCAGTGAACCCCAATTGGTTCCTTTTTGAAGGATGGCCCGGATCAATTCCTGCTGCCTTTTGATGCGTCCAAAATCCCCGTTCGGGTCCGCTTTTCGCATGCGCACAAAGGTCAGCGCCTGATTGCCGTTCAGGTGCATCGGCCCTTTGGTGAAATGAACTCCTTCATATGTAAAGTCAAAGGGCACTTCTACATCCACCCCGCCCAGTTCATCGACAATTTCCTTTAATCCCTGCATATTGATTTTGACATACGCGTCAATCGGTAAATCGAGAAAATTTTCCACGGTGAGCCGGGTCAGCCGGGCACCTCCGTAGGCATAACTGTGGTTGATTTTCGTTTTTTCTTCCCTTCCCGGGATTTTTACCAAAGTATCGCGCGGGATATTGGTCAGAATCGCTGTTTTCGTTTGGGGATTAATGGCAGCGATCATAATCGTGTCCGATCTTCCGATGTCTCCTTTCCGTTCATCGACGCCCAGAAGCAAGATCGAAACCGGATCATTTGTCAAGGAGACGGCTTCTTGCCTTTTATTCGATTTGATGCGCGTCGAAGGATCATAGGCTCGTCCCATCGCCAGCCAGATCTGATAGGCATAATAGGCAAAAGCGATGACTATGGCGAAAATCAGGACGGAAAGAATGCGCAAAAATCGTCTTTTCAATGTGTTTTCCCCTCACTTGTCCAGATTGTGGCGGCAACGAAGACCGCGCTCATTTTCCATAACCCCACGATCCCACCGGCTGATTGGTTCTGTGCCGATGGCGTTTTATGGCGCCCCTCTTATCGTTATTTTCAATAAATTGAATTTATTTACAGATGGCTTTTTGCATTATAACAAATATTCAGCCAATGATCGAGGATGATTTTTGGAACCTGCATTGAATCCGATCCTGTGTTTTCCGGAAAGCGGCTTCGGAAACAACTAGTAAGAAAGACATCCCAAAGAGGTGTTGGCAATGAATATTGCGGAGGAAATGGTTCAGTCTCTGGAGGAAAAAGGGGTTCGCTATCTGTTTGGCGTTCCCGGGGAAGAAAATATTGATTTTCTGGAAGCGGTACGGAACTCCTCCATTCAATTTATCTTGACCAGACATGAACAAACCGCAGCGATGATGGCAGCGATGGTTGGCCGGTTAACGGGGATTCCCGGTGTTTGCCTGTCCACATTGGGGCCGGGGGCGGCCAACCTGGCGACAGGGGTGGCGACTGCCAATGCTGACGGTCTCCCTTTGATCGCGATTGCCGGGCAGGCGGAGACGAACCGACTGCATCATCCTTCCCACCAAATGGTGGATTTGCCTGAGTTTTTCCGCCCGATTACGAAGTGGAGCACGACGATTCGCCACTCGTCCGCGCCGCGGGAAACCATTGAGAAAGCATTCAACCTGGCCATGAGCGAGAAGCCGGGTGCCGTGTTTATTGAACTGCCGGAAGATCTGGCCGTAAAAGAAGGTGACAGCGTTACCGGGATTGCAAGTGCCCTGGGCAGGGTGGAAGCCGCGGAAATTGACATGAAACGGGCGGCAGAGCAAATCAATGCGGCTGAGATGCCGCTCATTTTAGCCGGAGCGGGCACTCTTCGCGGAAAGGCGAGCCGGGAAGTAGCGGCTTTATCGGAGAAGCTGTGTGCTTCTGTCCTGGAAACGTTTATGGGAAAAGGAGCGGTGTCATGGAGGCTGGACACGCATCTGGCCGCCGCCGGGACATGGGGGCGCGATTGGGCCGATGAAGCGATTGACAAAGCTGATCTCGTGCTGGCCATCGGCTATGATTATATCGAATATTCGCCTGTTCGCTGGAATAAGGAACGCAAACAGGTGGTTCATATCAACTGGCAAGAAGCGGAAGTGGATGCCCATTATCCGGTTGTTGCCAGCCTGATCGGAGATCTGTCATGCAATTTGGCACGCTTGACGGAGCTGGTAAGGGAGCGAACGGCCTTACCGGCTCCGTTTGCCGAGTTGCGGAGGAAAATTCGCCAAGAGTGGGAAGAGGCCGGACAGGACACGGCTTTTCCGCTAAAACCGTCCAAAATATTATATGACCTGCGCGCCGCGATGAATGACGATGATCTCGTTGTATGCGACGTCGGGGCGCACAAGGTCTGGCTCGGGCGGATGTTTCCCGTGTTTGCCCCTGATACGTGTTTCATATCCAACGGACTGGCAACGATGGGGGTTGCGCTTCCCGGGGCGATCGCAGCCAAATTGGTGAAGCCGGAGCGCCGGGTGGTGGCCGTTTGCGGCGACGGCGGATTCCTGATGAATGTGCAAGAGCTGGAGACCGCCGCCCGGCTAAAACTGCCGCTGGTGATTCTGCTGTGGAGAGACGGAGGTTACGGCTTGATCGAGTGGAAGCAGTTGGAAAAGTTCCGCCATTCTCACCATGTGACGTTTGGCAATCCCGATTTTGTCCATTTGGCGCGTTCCTTCGGAATAGAGGGCTGTCGGGTGGAGAAAGGGGAAGAGTTGCGTCCCCTGCTGGAGAAAGCTCTTCATGCGGAAGGGCCCGTTCTGATTGATTGTCCGGTCGATTACAGGGAGAATCTTAAGTTGGAAGAGAAAATCAGATTCGGTTGCGGAGATGAGACAAGATGAGGGAATTCGGATTATTTATCGAAGGCAAATGGGTGTCCGCGAAGTCCAACGCTTTGTTTGATCTGACCGGTCCGGCGACGGGGGAGGTGGCGGGCCGGGTGGTGGATGCCGCTCCCGAGGATGTGAAAAAAGCGACAATGACGCGGCTGATTTTCTTCTGTGGTACAGCGAAGAAGCAAAACGCATTTATGGAGAAACCATTTTGGCCTCCCATCCCCGCAAGCGCCTGTTTGTGATCAAGCACCCGGTCGGAGTTGTCGTGGCAATCACCCCGTGGAATTTCCCGGCGGCGATGATCACTTGCAAGCTTGGCCCGGCGCTGAAGGAGGCCGGCAGGGCCTTGAGGAGCATTTGGGAACGAAATACATCTCCGTCGGGGGAATTTGAGATTATGAACTTGAATATCGGAAAAGGGGAGCAAAAGACTGACCGTTTGCCGGCGGTTGGTCTTTTTTGCGTCCGGGCGAATGGCTGTTGACAGAATTGTAAAGCTTCTATTTATAAGCTCCCTTTGCTTATTATTTGTCCAGTTGGTAAGATTATTTACAGACAAAGGGAGTGTTTTCCGCTTTGTCGAGGGAGAAAAACCAACCTAATTGGAGAGGGGTTTATTGTCGATGAAGGTGTTAGTGACCGGCGGTGCCGGTTTTATCGGTTCGCATATTGTTGATCAGTTAGTGGAAAAAGGGGATCAAGTGGTTATTGTTGACAACATCTCCTCCGGAAGAAAAGAAAATATAAATGAAAAAGCCCGCTTTTACCAAATAGATATCACCGATTCCGATCTGTTGAATGTGTTTGAGCGCGAACGGCCCGAAGCGGTCATCCATCAGGCGGCGCAAATCCATGTTCATACCTCGGTGAAAGAGCCGATGTTTGATGCAACCGTGAACATTTTGGGAACCATTAATCTGCTTGAAGCCTGCCGAAAAACCGGTGTCAAAAAAGTGGTTTATGCTTCCTCGGCAGCGATTTACGGAAATCCCGAATACCTGCCCATCGATGAAAAGCACCCGGTCGCTCCGTTGTCCGGCTACGGCGTGTCGAAATATACACCCGAGCACTACTTCGCGATTTACCGTCAACTTTACGGATTGAATTACACGATTTTGCGCTACGCCAACGTGTACGGCTTGCGACAGGACCCGCGCGGGGAAGGCGGTGTTATCTCCATCCTGGTGGATAAATATCTGCGCCGTGAATCGTTCACTGTTTTTGGTGACGGGGAGCAGACCCGCGATTACATTTACGTGGGAGATGTGGCTCGAGCCAATATTATGGCCCTGTCACAAGGAGATGGTGAAGTGTTCAATGTGGGCACGGGTGTCAGCACATCGCTTAATGAAGTGGTAAAGCGCTTTAATGAGATCGCTGGGTATGAAAACAAGGTGGAATACGGCCCCGAACGGGAGGGGGATATCAAGCACAGCTATTTCAACAATGGAAAAATTCGCCGGGTACTCGGCTGGCAGCCGGAAGTGACACTTGAGGAAGGATTGCGTAAAACCTACGAATATTACCAGGATATCTACCGTAAAATGGACAAAGAAATGTAGAAACTAAAGAGGAATCCGGAGGACACAATTTCGCAACAAGCGGCCCGAAATCCATTCTTTTTTAACAAATCGGCTATTGTTTTTCAGGGCCATCTACAGTATACTTGGTTACAGTAATCGTTGAAACATTACTGTAATGTTACTGTCATTTTTGTAAACTTAACTTACGGACATAAGGGAACTGACCTTTGATCACTATACACAGCAGGAGTGGATAGCGGATGCGTTCAAAAATGGCCTATGAGAGCAATTCGCGCGCGTTTTCGGGCAAAGTTTCCACCTCTTCTTCACTGTACCCCGCTTTTAAGCGCGGTTTTGAGGTTTTCTTTTCGATTGCCCTGTTGATTTTCACGTTACCCGTATTGCTTTTGACCATGATCGCGATCAAGCTGGAATCGCCGGGCCCGGTTTTTTATAAACAAGAGCGTGTAGGGCTTAATGGAAAGACGTTTTACATTATCAAGCTGCGTTCGATGCGGACGGATGCGGAGAAAAACGGGCCGCAATGGGCAGCCAAAAATGACCCGCGCGTAACCCGGGTAGGCAAATTTATCCGCAAGACGCGGATCGACGAGATTCCTCAGTTGATCAATATTTTGCGCGGCGATATGAGCTTGATTGGTCCGCGTCCGGAGCGCCCTGTCTTTACCGAGCAGTTTGCCGAGGAAATTCCCGGATTTAAAAAGCGTTTGCTGGTGAAGCCCGGTTTGACGGGATGGGCGCAGGTAAACGGTGGATATGAGGCTACCCCTGCTGAAAAGTTTGAGATGGATATGTATTACATTCAACATCAGTCTTTCAAAATCGATATGCAAATCCTGTTGCGTACCGTCTGGGTTGTACTTTCCGGTAACGGAGCGCGTTAGGCCAAAAACGGGTGCCAGTCAGGGGCAACCCGTTTTGCGTTTATATTGAACATGAATGATAATTGTCTCTATTTTAAGCATCAGGTGCACCAGCGGCGTTTAAAAACAGAGCCGCAAGCAGTAATAAATCAACAGCCATAACGGGATGCTCAAACAGGAAGCATTCAATATTCCGATCCAAAAGGCTTTGCCGACAACCAGAGTTGTTTCCATGTCGGGCACCTCCATTTAACGGAAGGATGTATCTATATTATACGCCACGAACATGAGGGCTAGTGAGAAAATGGCGTTTTGTTAACGAAATGTAATGTCAGAGTAACAGTTGAGATATGAATGAAAACAGTTATGTTGATTCGATTACCATGCGCGGATCAAATTCATTATTCTGTTTTATGGATCAGGTCCATTGCACCCGCTTGTCCGTTGTTTTCCTGATTTTAGGTAAAGATAAAATAATTTTATTTATTGACTAATAATGTTCTGTGTGATAATTTATATTTCAGTTTGATGATACAATGAAATCAACGCGAATTTCTCTTATCGAGAGAGGGTTAGGGAACAGGCCCGATGACCCCTCGGCAACCATCTGTCCCCGGACAGAAAGGTGCCAATTCCTGCAGGGCAATTGCCCTGGCAGATGAGAGAAGGCGATAACGGCGTTTATCCCCTTTCTGCATCTGCGTGGAAAGGGGTTTTTTAGTGTGATTAAAGGTGGTGAAAAAATGATCGAGATCAATAATGTGATAAAAGAATATCCGGCACGTGGCAAAGGGGCGGCCGTAACCGCTCTTCAGGGAGTTTCCCTCAAAATCGAACGGGGCGATATTTTTGGGATTGTCGGTTACAGCGGAGCCGGGAAGAGTACATTGCTGCGCCTGATCAACGGTCTGGAAACCCCGACGAGCGGAGAAGTCATCGTCGATGGCAAGAATATTTCCGCGTTGAAAACAAAAGAGCTGCGTCAGGCGCGCCAAAAGATCGGCATGATTTTTCAGCACTTCCATTTGCTCTGGTCGCGTACGGTAAGGGATAATGTCGCCTTTCCGCTTGAAATCGCCGGAGTGCCCAAGCAGAAGATCGATGAGAAGGTAAATCACCTGCTTGAACGGGTGGGTTTGGCTGACCGGGCGAATGCCTATCCGTCCCAATTGAGCGGGGGACAGAAGCAACGGGTGGGGATCGCGCGTGCGCTGGCCAATGATCCGGATGTCCTGTTATGTGATGAGGCAACATCGGCTCTTGACCCTGAGACCACGGCTTCGATTTTGCAGTTGCTCAAGGAGATTCACAAGGATACCGGGATTACCCTTGTTCTGATTACCCATGAGATGAGTGTGGTCCGTGCAATCTGCAACAAAATGGCCGTCATGGAAAGTGGCAGAGTGGTGGAGACCGGAGCGGTGGAGCAAATTTTTCAGTCGCCGTCCCATCCATTGACCCGGCAATTTATTTACGGTGTGGGCACAAGCGAAGAGCAGGCAGTCAAAGAAGGCGGCAGAACCCTGTTCGTTTCCTTGGACAAGTTGCCGCAACTGGCGCAAATCGCCAAAGACCGCGGTCTTACCTGCCAGGTGACCGGTGAAGTCAGCGAAGCGGAAGAGAGCATTCAGGTCACACTGTCCGGGGAGAACAAAGAGGTGGAAGAAGCGGTAAATTTGCTTAACCGGAGGTGACAATTTATGGAACAAATAGCCTGGGATCAAGTTTGGCAAGCTACAAATGAGACGTTGTACATGGTCGGGATCTCTACCTTGTTCACTTTTTTGTTGGGAATTCCGCTGGGTGTGCTTCTGGTGGTGACCGATCGCGGTTATTTTTGTGAGAATCGCTTTGTGCAACGAGTGCTGGGGCTCGTGGTAAACATTTTTCGCGCGGTTCCCTTTATCGTCCTCGTTCTTTTCTTATTCCCGGTTGCACAATTTTTGATCGGAACCACTTTGGGACCTACCGCGGCCACCATCCCGCTGATTGCAGGAGCTGCTCCTTTTTATGCACGCATGGTCGAAACTGCGATTCGCGAAATTGACAAAGGCGTGATCGAAGCGGCGCAAGCGATGGGAGCCAGCCGTTTGACGATCATTTGCAAAGTGTTGCTTCCTGAAAGTCTGCCAGCCATTGTTTCCGGCTTGACCGTTACCTGTGTCTCTTTGGTCAGTTTTTCGGCAATGGCCGGGATCGTTGGCGGCGGCGGACTGGGAGATGCCGCTTACCGTTACGGTTTTCAGGGATTCAATAACGGCATGTTGTATTCTTGCGGTCTCATTCTTGTTGTCATGGTGCAAATCATTCAAGTGATTGGCGATGCGATTGCGCGTTATCTGGATAAAAGATAAGGGGTGTGCTAGTTGATGAAAAGATTGTTTTCGGTGTTTCTTGCGGCTGTCCTTTCTCTGGTCGGGCTGACAGCCTGCTCGCAGCAGCAAGAATCGTCCAATACGTTAACCGTTGGTGCCAGCGCCGTTCCCCATGCGGAGATTCTGGAGCACGTAAAACCGATTTTGGCCAAGGAAGGCGTAAATTTGAACATCAAAGTGTTCCAGGATTATGTCCTGCCAAATAAAGCAGTGGAAGAAGGCGATTTGGACGCCAACTATTTCCAGCACATCGTCTGGATGGACACGACCAACCAAGAGAAGGGTTATCATCTGGTCAAAGTCGTCGGGGTTCACATTGAGCCGATGGGGGCATATTCCCATAAGATTAAAAATATTAAAGAGCTGAAAGACGGAGCCACCGTCGCCATTCCGAACGGAACCAGCGAAGTTACCCGCGCACTGCTCCTGTTGGAGAAAAACGGCCTGATCAAATTGGACAATGACAAAGGGGTAAAAACAGTAAACAATATTGTTTCCAACCCCAAAAAGCTGCAATTCAAACCGTTGGAACCGGCAATGCTGCCCCGCGTGATCGATGATGTCGACTTGGATGTAATCAATACGAACTATGCCTTGCAAGCCCATCTGAATCCGACGAAAGACGCCTTGATCATTGAAGGCAAGGATTCCCCGTATGTGAATGTGCTGGCTGTGAAGAAAGGGAAAGAAAACGACCCGCGCATTCAAAAGCTGGCGAAAGCCCTCACTTCGCCTGACACCAAAAAGTTTATTGAGCAAAAATATAAAGGTGCCATCATCCCGGCATTTTAAAGTCTGAGTAACAGAAGAAAGACGCTCTCACTTCTCGTGGGGGCGTCTTTCTTCGCGTTCTTTAAATTCTTGTTTTCCCAGGACGATCTTTGCCTGGCCGTGTGTCCAATCGGTCACTTTTGCAATCAACTGCTGTTCTTCGCCTGCAGGTGTCCAGACGGGCCAGGTGACCACGTCGGTAAATTGCGGCGTTTCCAGCAGATACCCCGTTTTGTGCAGTTCGTGTTCCATCTTTCCCATAAAGGAGTAATCAAAGGTGAGCAGAACTTCCTGGTGCATGATGCGTTCGATGATTCCTGCCGCCTCGATCGCCGCGGCCGCTCCCTGGCTGTAGGCGCGAATCAGTCCGCCGGCCCCCAGCTTGATGCCGCCAAAATATCGGGTGACGACAATGGCCGTGTAGAGGAGGTCTTTGGCATGGATCACTTCCAATATGGGCCGTCCTGCCGTTCCCGCCGGTTCCCCGTCATCGGACGATTTTTGTTGAAGCTCAGTGACCAGATAAGCGTAGCAATTATGGGTGGCATCCCAGTGCTGTTTGGATATGTCATGAATGAATTGAACTGCTTCTTCTTCCGATTCCACCCTTTTCGCCCGGCAGATAAAGCGTGATTTTTGAATGATGATTTCCGTTTCGCCAAAAGATCCAATGGTGCGATATTTTTGGTTCATTTTGTTCACTACCTTCCATAATTTATTATAAAGAGAAAAATGGCCATAAAAAAGAGTGGCGGGTTTTATTTGCCGCCACTTTCTTCCGTACCGTTCACCCCTGTAGGGAGCCTTCAGAGTCAATTGCCGCATTTCCGTCCGGTTCGGGATGAAAATTCAATTGGTCTTGCAAGATCGTGATCACGCGTTGCCGTTCGGATGAATGCAAAATGTCGACATCCCCCACACCGGGAATCCGGTCAAAAGTGACTTTCATTTCAACCGTTTCGATGTTCTCCTTGGGGATTGTCCGATACAGGTTGATCAGGCCCGGGATGTCCGACAGATTGAAACTCATTTCAAAATTGTTCCCGACCGCCTTCATCACATCACCAAAATTTAATAAACCATTGGTGCTGGCAATTTGATCGATCAAGGTTGCGATCACTTCCCGCTGCCGTTCATTCCGCCCCAAATCGCCCCGCGGGTCCTGATGCCGCATACGGACGTAGGCAAGAGCCTCCGCGCCGTTTAAATGATGTTTCCCTGGTTCAAAGTAAACCATCTTTCCGCCGATGGCCCGCTGGTGAAAAGGAAATTTCACATTCACGTCCACCCCGCCAAGGGCATCAACAATGTTTTCAAACCCTTGAAAATTGATCTTGGCATAGGAATCGACCGGAACCTGCAACAGGTTTTCGATTGCTTCTCTCGTGTTTTCGACCGGCCCCACTTTTGTGCCGTAGGCTGCAGACCAGTTGATTTTGCCTTTCATGCCATTAGTGTTGGGGATGGTAACGTACAAATCCCGTGGGATGCTTACCACCTTTACGGACTTATTCTCGGGATTGACGGCGGCCAGGATGAGCACATCGGTGCGCCAGTCCTTGGAGTGCCCCCGCTGGTCGGTGCCGATCAGCAGAACGGTGAACGGATCTTTTTTCATCTCCACCTGTTTTGTCCGCATATCGGATTTGGGCAACTTTTTTCCGCTGTTGGCCGCCAGTGCCCCCCACATCTGCCAGGCAACACTGAATCCCAAAGCGACGCAGACAAGTATGACAATAGAGAGAAGTGTAAGAAAAATACGTTTCCCTTTCTTTTTTTTGACAGGAGACTTTATCTGGTCAGCCATTTCTTTTCCCACCCTGTCTGAGAAGCGAAGTATGAATCCGCATAATATAGATCATTCTATATTATTTATTCGAAAGGTGGCCGGATTTTATATAACTTTTTTCAAAATAAAATGTTACAGTTCGATAAAAGCTTGTAACCCGGAAATGATCCGTCTGCGTGGGGGGAGCGAAATCAGGATGGGAGGGGGCTTCGCTGACCGGTCATCAGGAATCCGGCCTACAACATACGTTCACGAAAACACAAATTTACAAGCAAAAAGCGACAGCTCAATAGCTATCGCTTTCACCGGTTGATTGACCGTTTGACTGATTGGAATCATCGGTGCCAACTCCGGCTCCGGTGGTACCGCCGGGTTGCGGTTTGATTCCCAGTTGCTCAGACATTATTTTATTGATGCGATCCCGTTCGGCCTGGTTCAGGATATCCACATCACCGACACCGGGGATTTTTTCAAACGTTACATTTGCCTGCAGCGTTTCAATGTTTTGTTGGGGAATGCTGCGGTACAGTTCGATCAGGGCAGGGATATCGGTGGCCTGGAAACTCATTTCAAAGTTATTGCCGACTGCCTTCATCACATCGCCGAAATTGAACACGCCTTCTGCACTGGCCATCTTGTTGATCAGTGCGGAAATAACTTCCCGCTGCCGTTCATTTCGTCCCAGATCGCCTTTGGGGTCCTGATGGCGCATCCGGACGTACGCGAGCGCTTCGGAGCCGTTTAAATGGTGTTCTCCAGGTTCAAAGTAAACCATTTTCCCGCCAATGGCTGCCTGGTGAAACGGAAACTTCACATTGACGTCAACCCCGTTGAGAGCATCGACGATATCCTCAAATCCCTGGAAATTGATTCTGGCATAGTAGTCGACGGGAATGTGGAGAACGTGCTCGATCGCCAGGCGGATATTTTGCACCTGACCGACGCCCGATTTGTAACCATAGTAAGGAGCAGCATTGATTTTGGTTTTGACTCCGCCGGAATTGGGAATCTCAGTATAGACATCCCGGGGGATGCTGACCAGTTTGATCGACTTCGTTTTGGGATTGACCGCGGCGAGAATCAGGACATCGGAGCGCCAGTTTGCTGTGTGTCCTCTCTGGTCTGTCCCGATCAGCAACACGGTAAACGGGTCTTTTTGAAACTCAACTTGGGACGTCCGCAAGTCCGATTTGCTCAATTTTTTGCCGCTGTTGGCAAACGCGCCCCAAATCTGCGTGCCGAAGTATGCACCGACACCTAAAATAAGAAGAATAAAGACTGTAAGAATACGAAAAGTCCACTTCTTTTTTCGCTTTTTCCGCACGCGATGAATGCGGCTTCTTTCTACTCTTTCCATTTTAATTCCTCACTTGCCGAAATTTTTTCATACGAACACATTTCACAATGGAAATGATAAAGACAAAGTTCACAGAGGGAAAAAGATTGGAAGAAATGCTTGTAAGGCTTGTAGTAAAACAGAGGTCTACGTTTTTTTATTTTATATAATAAATTCGTAAGTATCTATACATTTCTGCGTATTGTTTTTGAAAATAATAGAACAATTGGTGAGATGATATGCCTTTTATACGTGCTCTCCTAAGCATCCTTCTGCTGGCAGGGTGCTTTTTCCTCCCTGTCACCCGTTACCCGGATTTTGGGAGAAGCCAAACTGAAAAAGTTTGGCAGGAAAACTGGATTGTTGCCTGGCAGCAGAAGGCAGATCCCGCATTTTGGCATCAGGCGGTTTTATTGCGGAAATTTGTGTTGGCAGGCAGTGAAATCGACTTGGTTCGTCCCAAAAAAGGCGTGGATGTGAACAGCTGGCACAATAGTTGGAGCGCTGCCGCCGACGTACGGTACATGCAGCGCGACCGATCTTATCAGCTGAATGAAGGAGGATTGGAAGGAAGAGAACGGGAATCGTCCTTGTCTTTCAGTTACCTGGAGCAAATTCGGGCGTCAGAAGCCTGGAGCAAAGTTCCACCCTCCTCCCCTTCAGACCGTCCGGTGATCGTGGCGGTCATCGATACCGGCGTCGATTTGCATCACCCCGACCTTTCTCCTTTGCTCGTGCCGGGAGTCAATATTCTCAACCGGCAGGAAGCGCCTCAGGATCACTTTGGGCACGGGACAGAAGTGGCCGGGGTGGTAGCGGCGACGTGGGGCGGACTGCGCCGGGAGGGAGCGGTCGGAGCGGGGAAAATCATGCCGATCAAGGTGATGGAGAACGGGAGCGACGGAGAAGTATATTATACAGTTGAGGGGATGGAAGCGGCCATTAAGCGGAAGGCGGATATCATCGTTCTGGCACAGGGCAG
Organism: Thermoactinomyces sp. CICC 10521; assembly: GCF_016055135.1. Taxonomy (NCBI): domain Bacteria; kingdom Bacillati; phylum Bacillota; class Bacilli; order Caryophanales; family Thermoactinomycetaceae; genus Thermoactinomyces; species Thermoactinomyces sp. CICC 10521. Next base: position 12,630 of record NZ_JAECVZ010000022.1, read on the forward strand.
CTGGACCTATTCCAAGCTGATGGAAGAGGCGGTGCAGGATGCGGAGAAAAAAGGAGTGTTGGTCGTTGCTGCTGCCGGAAATGCAGAATCCGATCTTAATGGCAACACCGTCTACGATTCGCCTCTTTATTATCCGGCGGCATTTCCCACTGTTCTGGCAGTCGGTTCGGTCAAAAATAACGGGTTGCATGAACCGACCTCCAACCAGGGGGATGGTCTCGATTTGACTGCTCCCGGAAACCGGATTGCCACTACCCGGTTGGGCGGGGGCTTTACCACGGATTCCGGCACGTCATTTGCGGCTCCGCAAGCAGCGGGAGTGGCCGCTCTTCTTTGGCAGCGGCATCGGGATTACACTCCCGGGCAGATCCGGCAACTCCTTAAGCAAACGGCACAAAAGAAACCGGGGGAACCGCGATGGGACCGGCAAAAAGGGTTCGGGATTTTGGATGCTGCCCGGGCGCTTTCCGGCAAGCTGAAACGGGATCCCTATGAACCGAATGATGAGCGTCATCAGGCGATGTCCCTGTCCCTGGATCAGGAGATGGATGCCGTTCTGCGTCCGGGTGACCGGGACTGGTTCCGCCTGGAGTTGCCCTGTCCCGGAACGCTGGTGATTCATCTCAGGCAGAATCGCGGGCATTTTCAAAAAACAAGGTTGTTTGTTGAAAATCCGCAAGAAAAGGATGTCCGCTCCTATCAGTTGCAAGGGATGAACCAGTTGCGGGTACCGGTTGAGAGAAATGACGTCTTTCTGGGATTCTCCTCCCCGGCCGGCGATGTCCCTGTCTCGTACAGCTTTCAGGTAAATTTCATTCCGCGGGCGGATCGTTATGAACCAAATGACCGATTGGCCCAGGCGGCACAGTTGGCGCTTCCGGGGAAGCAGGAAGTCATCGAGGCAACTCTTCACAAGCAGGGGGATCAGGATTGGTACCGGCTACCCCTGCCCCGTTCCGGTGAAGCGGAAGTGAAAGTGGAACCGTTGACTCCGAGGTTTGACCCCGTATTGCTGCAAATGCCGCAAGACGATTGGCACAATTGGAAAATAGATCAACATGGAGCCGGTGAAGCGGAGAGCCTGCGGGTTCCCGGAGGGAAAGGAGATCTGCTGTTTTCCGTTTCCGACTACGGGGGGAATATCATCAGTGAACCTTATCATCTGGTGATAACGGTCCGGCCGGCAATCGGGGATGGAAAAGATCACTCCACTCCGGACAAAGCGGCTTTACTATCTTCGGCCAAGTGGGTGAAAGGGGCATTGGCAGGTGGCGGAATCCCGGACTGGTATGTTATAAGCAGCACCAGAGAAGAGACAGTCACCTTTCTCTATCAGGCGGATCAGCCGGTAAAAAGGTTGGAATGGGCTGTTTATGATCACCATTTCTACGCTCTGTCCGGCGGGACCGTGACGCTGGCGAAAGGAGAGCGATTCAGCCAAACGCTGTCCCTCCCCTCCGGGCGGCATTATATCCGGGTGCGAACGGAAGAGGGTGGCCCGGTTCTCTACCAGATCCAACTCAAAAACAAAAAGTGGAAGAAAAACAGAAGGTGAATCCCCAAAGCAACAGTTGTAATTCCCTATTCTTTAGGTTATTCTATTGATGATGTAGAGACAGGTTCCCTTCACTTGGATAAAGCTTTATTCCAGGCTGGTTGACGGTCTGGCGGGGAGTTTCGAGGATGAACTGATAATCAAAAACCTTTCCTCGATGGGAAGGGTTTTTTATTGCGTCATTTTGCTAGCAAGGAGGAGAATGAATGGGAGAACAAAAACGCAGCCTGTTCACTTCAGAATCGGTTACGGTTGGTCATCCGGATAAAATCTGCGACCAGATTTCCGATGCCATTCTCGACGCCATTTTGGAAAAAGATCCGAATGCTCGCGTCGCTTGCGAAACTTCGGTCACTACCGGTTTGGTGCTTGTGTCGGGGGAAATTTCCACCCAATGCTATGTTGATATTCCGAAGATTGTGCGCCAAACGATTAAGGATATTGGCTATACCCGGGCAAAATACGGTTTCGACTCCGAAACCTGCGCCGTTTTGACCTCTATTGACGAACAATCGCCCGATATTGCAATGGGTGTAGATGTTGCATTGGAAAAACGCGAAGGTTCGATGACGGAAGATGAGATTGAAGCGATCGGCGCCGGGGACCAGGGACTCATGTTCGGGTTTGCTTGCAATGAGACACCGGAATTGATGCCGCTCCCGATCTCATTGGCCCATAAACTGGCACGCCGTCTCCATGAAGTGCGTGTCGACGGTACGCTGGAATACCTGCGTCCGGACGGAAAAACGCAGGTAACCGTTGAATATGAAGGAGATCAACCTGTACGCATCGATACGGTGGTTGTTTCCACCCAACACTCCGAACATGTCGCTTTGGAGCAAATCAAGAAAGATCTCATGGAACATGTGATTTTGCCGATTGTTCCCAAAGAGATGCTCGATGATAATACCAAGTACTTCATCAATCCGACCGGACGATTCGTCATTGGCGGTCCGCAGGGAGATGCCGGTTTGACCGGACGTAAGATCATCGTTGATACTTACGGAGGTTATGCCCGTCATGGAGGCGGTGCCTTCTCCGGCAAAGACCCGACCAAGGTTGACCGCTCAGGAGCCTATGCCGCCCGCTATGTAGCGAAAAACATCGTTGCTGCCGGACTCGCTGACAAGTGCGAAGTGCAGCTTGCTTACGCCATCGGGGTAGCCCGTCCCGTTTCCATCCGCATTGATACGTTTGGCACCGGGAAAGTAAGTGAAGACAAATTGGTCGAATTGACAGAGAAATTCTTTGATCTGCGCCCGGCCGGCATTATCCGCCAATTGGATTTGCGCCGCCCGATCTACCGTCAAACGGCTGCCTATGGTCACTTTGGCCGCACGGATGTCGATTTGCCGTGGGAACGCACGGATCTTGCCGACACCTTGAAAAAAGAAGCGGGGCTTTAAATTTTAGGGCTGAGAAACGAAATCTCAGCCCTTTTTCTTTTTTGATGACTTTTTCTGCCAAATTCCCCGTTCATTCTCTCTTTTTCCTTTCTTCTCGCCTTCTTTTTTGTTTCATAACTGTTTTGTTCGTGGTAAAATTTGAATAAGGGTGAATATTGCGAGAAAGGAGTGACCCCTTTGCCCATGAGGAAGCCGGAGACAGGCCACCTCGAAGGAAGTGAATTTTCAGGTACGGACATCCAACCGCTGATCCGGGTTTTACTGGCAGACCCCGACACCGAATACCGGGAGCAAATTAAAACAGCCATCAAGAGGACAAAGAATATGGTGATGGTGGGGGAGTGTACGGACGGAATTGATGTCCCGCTTCTTTGCGGATCGACCAAACCGCATGTTGCCGTCATCAATCTGTACCTTCCGCGGATCGACGGAGTGGAAGTAACGAACCGTCTTTGTCAAATGGCTCCTCAAACCAAGGTGTTAATCCTTTCTGAGCATGCTGACCCTTATGTTATTGAAACGATTCGTTCCGGCGCTGCCGGGTATATGTTAAAAGATATGAAAGTAGAGCCCATCATTGAAGCGATTCGCGTGATTGCACACGGGGGCGTGTATATTCACCCGATCATGATGGGAAGACTGGTGAACGAATTTCGAAGATTGAGCCGAATGGAAGGGAGTATTTGTTATCATTACGCTTTGACTCCTTCCATCCCGTGGCAAGAGGTTCTCACCTATCGGGAAATGGAAGTTTTACGATTAATGTCACAGGGTAAAAATAATCGAAGTATCAGTGAACATTTATTTATCAGCGAAAAAACTGTTAAGAACCATGTCAGTAATATTCTTTATAAACTGAATGTTCAAGATCGGACGCAGGCGGTTTTGCTCGCGATGAAGTATGGATGGGTTCAATTGATTTGAAAAGAGCCTGTTATCAGTCGAGGTCTGTGTCACAGTCCCTACCTTTTTGGCATAAGATATAAAGAAGGAGGGGCAATACGATGGAACTTTGGGTTCTGTGGAGTGTAGCCCTTTATATTGTCATGTTTTATCTGGCAAAAAAGTTGTCCCATTATTTCGGTAATTATTATCACAACAAAGCCGTGCACTTGGTCATGATCACCAAAAACAGCCAGCATTCCGTCGAGTGGATGATTCGCTCTTACCATGTTTCCAACAAGTCAAAAAGGAAAAAAGCAGGCAAAATTACCTGCATCGACGTGGGCTCGACCGATGATACGCTGTTGATCCTCGAGCGGTTAAAACAGCGCTATCCCAATCTGGAGATCGTTCGCATCACCCCTGGTGAAGGAGCGGAAGAGCGAATCAAGGAATGGCTTGAGTCGAAGAGGAACAGTACGGAAAAATGGCTTGTGCTCGACCTGCGGGATTCGGATTCCTCACAGGATACGGAACGGAGTCTTGCCTGAAAAAAAGCCCCGGGGATGTGATCAGCCGTCCCTTGGGTTTTTTTCTTGATGTCCACTGGAAAAAAGAGGGATTTTTGATGAGGTTCTGTTTTTACCGATTGGAAGGAGAAGCCGATGGAAGGATGAGTATCGCGCCGGAAGTCGACTTTTTCCATTGGCAAGAGCAAGGAAAGCAAATCGCGGAAATGATTGAATCGTCATCGATTGGACAAGAATTTGCCGGGAACCGGGGAAGAAAGAACGCTTTCGGTCCGGCACTGCGGGAAGCGCCCATGATGGGAGAAGAAATGACCGCGGTGCGCGAACTGGCGGCAGAGATTCACCCGCTGCTGGCCGGAAGAGTGCTGCTGTGGGAAGAAGTGGAGCGCCTTCTTCGCAAATACGAAAAGTGGCCTGGCTCCTTCCTTATGCGCCGGGCCTTGCAATGGCTCAGCCTGTCGGGAATGGCGGACATCAGACCGGCTGTTCGCTCTGCGGGCCCGCCGGTCACCTGGAAGTGTGAACGGTGCGGATACCGGGGGCCGCTTCTCAGGCAAACTCCTTGTGCGATCTGTGGGGAAAGATGCGTCGTTTGCGAGCATTGCCTGTTGCTCGGTCGGGCGAGAACCTGCTTTCCGCTGTTTATCTTTTCTCCTCCGGACAATCGCACGTTTGCCGGTTCTGAAATCGCTTGCCGGACTGCTCCGCTGACAGAAGCCCAGGCCAAAACAGTGGAGAGAATCAGGGCGAACCTTAGCCAACACAGGCAGGTTCTGGTCTGGGCGGCCACCGGCAGCGGCAAGACGGAGATGATGATGACGATCGTGGCGGACTGGCTGAATCGGGGAAAAAAAGTGTTATGGGTTACTCCGCGCAAAGATGTGGTGTTGGAATTAAAGCCCCGTCTGGAAAAGGGATTTGCCGGCAGAAGGGTGATCGCTCTCTACGGCGGATCAGCCCAAACGCTGGAAACGGGTGAGTTGGTGATTGCCACGGCACACCAAGCCCTGCGCTTTTATCGGTCGTTTGAGCTTGCGGTGGTCGATGAAGTTGACGCATTCCCCCTCTATGGCAACAGGGCGTTGGAGGAGGGAATCGGACGGGCGCTTTCACCCGGGGCAAAGAAAATTTTGCTGACTGCCACTCCCCCGCCGGAATGGAAGGCGCTCGGGCGCAGAGAGATTTTACCGACAGTTTTGCTGCCGGTTCGCTACCACGGTTATCCTATGCCTGAACCGGCCTTGAAGCGGGAGTGGCGGCTTTGGCAGAAGATAAGCAAGAGGAAACCGATCCGTCCGCTTTCCGCCTTTTTGCGTCAGGTGGTGGAGCGGAAAGGACAAGCCTTTCTCTTCGTGCCGCGGGTGGAAGACGTCAGCCGGGTGTTGCGCTGGATGAAATGCTGTGAGCCGGACTTTTACCGAGAGGCCCGGGGTGTTTTCGCCGGCGATTTGCAGCGGGAACAGACGGTGCGCCATTTTCGGGAGGGCAAATGGCGGTTTCTGGTGACGACGACGATTTTGGAGAGGGGAGTGACGGTTCCCGCGATCCATGTTGCCGTCATCGGTGCAGATCATCCGGTGTTTACGGCGGCGGCGCTCGTTCAGATGGCGGGCAGAGCAGGAAGATCATCTTCCTACCAGGAGGGAGAAGTATGGTTTTTGACCGATGAAAAGACGGATGCCCAATTGCGGGCAAAAAGGGAGATTAAATGGTTAAATGATTGTGCGAAGAAAGAAGGATTTCTCAAAGATGGGGCGTATAATCTTTGAAGGAGTATGGTCGTCTCTCTTTTCCCAGCCTCCCACTTGCGAGTTTTGTACGGCATTCGTTCGCCGCCCGTCTCCGTTTGCTCCGGTGCGGGAGAGAATCTGTTCCACCTGTCTGGCGGGAGTTGAACTGATTTCCGGGCCGTTTTGCCCCGTTTGCGGGCGGAAGCAGGAGGCTGGTGCTGATCATCTTTGTCCCGATTGCCTGCGTCTTGCCGAAGAAGAGCGGATTGTAAACCGCAGTCCTGTGGTTTACAGCGGAAAGGCAAAAGAATGGGTGTCGTTGTTCAAATATCGGGGTAAAGAAAGTTTGGCGACACCGATGGGCCGGTGGATGGCAGAGGTGGTTCAAACCCATTTTGCTCATACGGGAATATCGGTGATCACCTTTGTTCCATTACATAAGGAGAAGAAAGCGGAACGCGGATTCAACCAGTCGGAACTTCTGGCCCGCGTGATCGGTGCAAGGCTTGGGTTGCCGGTTTTGCCTCTGCTGGGAAGAGAGAAAGATCTTGCTTCACAAAGCAGGCGCAATCGGCAGGAACGCCTGCTCGCTCTGAAAGGAGCATTTCAAATTGAAGGTGAAGGTTGTGAGAAATGCATACGGGACCGAACAGTTCTTATTGTTGATGATGTGTATACGACAGGCACAACGCTGAGGGAGTGTGCCAAACCGCTGCTGGTATCAGGAGCAAGCCGAGTTTACTCGGTCACGTTTGCTAGATAAAAAGAGTATAGAAAAGGAAAAACTCGTCAACACCAATAGATAGCATCCCTTTTAAGACTATCGGTTTGAAGGAGAGTTGAAAATGAATAAAACGGAATTGATAGAACGCGTTGCCGAGAGCACGGGCAAAACGAAAAAGGAAGCGGGAATTATCGTCGATTCGGTATTGCAGACGATCTCGGAAGCGCTTAGCAAAGGGGAAAAAGTAACCCTGATTGGCTTTGGAAACTTTGAAGTGCGCGAACGTGCTGCAAGAACCGGCCGCAACCCGCAGACCGGCGAGGAGATTGAGATCAAAGCCAGCAAAGTGCCCGCTTTTAAAGCCGGTAAACAGTTGAAAGACTTGGTGAACCAGTAAGATTCATCATTTGCTGAGGCCGCCGTTTTCGGAAGAAAACCGGAGACGGCGGTTTTTATTTGTGACTGTTTGATGAATTGCATTTAATACTGACATTGTTTTATAATAAATCTAAAACTTAATAATAGTTTGTACTCATATTTTTTGAAATTTAAGGTAATAAGAGAGAGGTTATGTGTACAAATCGGGATCATTCCCTTCCTTTAAGATGCGATATTACGGGATTGTAAAAAAGGGAGCATACAATTGCCGAAAGAGATCAAATTTAACGGCACTAATGACAAAATTTTCTAAAAATATTCCGGTTATTCTCCTTTGGCAAAGTAATTTTGCCTGGATCTGACGGATGAGGATGGGATCTCCTGAAATCTGGTAAATAAAAACGAATTGAATAAATATACATTTATACTTATAATAATTACATCATAATGAGAAATGATGATTTTTATTCCGGTAATGGTGAAAAGTTGAAAGGAGAGAAAAAACATGAAGAAGTGGCTTGGCATGTTGCTCGCGTCCGTGGTCGCCGTTTCCTTTGTCCTGACCGGGTGCACGAATAAAAATACGGATAACAGTGTGATTCAGATCGGGACGAATGCGGAGTTTCCGCCATTTGAAAAATTGGAGGGGGACGGGAAGATTACCGGGTTTGATGCCGATCTGATTCAGGCCATCGCCAAGGAAGAAAACCTGAAGATCAATTTTAAACATTACGGCTGGGACCAGATGCTTGACGGCGTTTCCCGCGGGAAGCTCGATGCCGGGATGGCGGCGATCACCATTACGCCTGACCGCAAGAAAAAATATGATTTCAGCATTCCTTATTTCGATGCCAAACAATTGATTCTGGTACCGACCTCTTCCCATGTATCATCGCTGAAACAGTTGAACGGAAAACGGATCGGAGTGCAAACGGCCACAACCGGAGAACAGGTTGTGCAGGAGATGTTCGGCAAAACCTATTCCGGGCTCAAGGGATATGATGATATTCCGTCTGCCGTTCATGATCTGGAGCTCGGGCGACTGGATGCGGTGGTCGTCGATAACGCCGTGATCATGGAATATATCAAAAAGCTGGGCCAAGGCAAATACAAGATTGTTGAAGATCCTTCAATCAAGACGGAACAGTACGGGATTGCCGTGCACAAAGGCAACCAGGCCCTGCTGCAAAAGCTGAACGACGGATTGAAAAAAGTAAAAGCGAACGGAACGTATGACAAGATTTATCAAAAATATTTCGGGACGGAACCGCAACAATGATTCGAAACGCTCGCATCTTTTGTCGGTTGGGAACTCCTGGCCGACCGTCAGGGCTCGGGAAGGTCAGGGGAACCAGCGATCTTACCTGGCAACAAATTTTTATATAAAAATGGAAACAAGTGCAAAATAAAGAATTCATTAAATATGAATGCATTAACACACCCCTTGTCCATTTTCTGTGGATAACTTGTGGATAAATAGTGGACAAATTGTGTATATCCCTGGGTTGTGGATGTTGTGGATAATGTGGATAACTTTGTGAATAACTCGAAAAACAATGATTTGCAGATAAAGGGGTTTGTGGATAACAATGGATCAACTTTTGAACGAACTCGATTGGTCAGTCATTGTCCAGTACAAAGATTTGTTTATCCGAGGTGTTGTGACCACAATCGAATTGACTGTGGTTGCCATATGCATCGGGCTTTTGATCGGACTCATTTTGGGTTTTATGCAGATTTCGGGAAAAAAGTGGCTGGTCATACCAGCGAAGCTTTATGTCGATTTGTTTCGGGGAACACCTCTTTTCCTGCAGATTCTTACCATTCATTTTGCCGTGTTGCCGACGTTGTTTGAAGATATTCTCGGCTTGGAGACGCCGGATGCCATGGTTTCCGCTTTCGTTGCCTTGTCGATGAATGCCGGGGCTTACATCTCGGAAATTTTTCGCGGCGGAATTCTTTCCATCGAAAAAGGGCAAATGGAAGCAGCGCGTTCACTGGGGATGACCTATGCCCAGGCGATGCGCCTGGTGATCCTGCCTCAGGCGGTCAAACGGATGCTGCCACCGCTCGGAAACGAGTTTATTGCACTGTTAAAGGATACGTCCCTGGTTACGGTCATCGCGGTCAATGATATTACCTATGCAGCATTTGTCACAGCGAAAAACACATTTGTGCGCTGGTCGCCGTATATCGCGGCCGGTGTGATGTATCTCGTCCTGACCCTGATTCTCTCCCGCATTGTCTTCCACTTGGAAAAACGGTTTAATACGAGCAGCAAGAAGGGATGATTGTCCAGTGATCACAGTAGAAAATCTGAATAAATATTTTGGCGACCATCATGTGTTAAAAGAGATCAATGTACAAATTCAGGAGAGAGAAGTGGTCTGTGTGATCGGGCCCAGCGGTTCGGGGAAAAGCACGTTTTTGCGATGCCTGAATCTGCTGGAACGGGTCAGTTCGGGGCGGATCGTGGTCAACGGGTTCGATTTGACCGATCCAAAGACGGATATCAATCGGGTTCGCACGGATGTGGGAATGGTTTTTCAGCAGTTTGAACTGTTTCCTCACAAAAAGGTACTGGATAATATCACATTGGCGCCGATTCACGTTCGCAAGATGGAGAAAGCCGAGGCGGAGAAAAAGGCCCTGGCTCTGCTGGAGAAAGTGGGGTTAGAGGAGAAGGCGGACGCTTATCCCGGAGAGCTTTCCGGCGGCCAGAAGCAGAGAGTGGCCATCGCGCGGGCATTGGCGATGGAGCCGAAACTGATGCTGTTTGACGAGCCGACTTCCGCCCTTGATCCGGAGATGGTCAAGGAAGTGCTGGATGTCATGAAACAGTTGGCGGGGGAAGGGATGACCATGGTCGTCGTCACGCATGAGATGGGATTTGCTCGGGAGGCGGGTGATCGCGTTCTGTTTATGGATGACGGAAAAATTCTGGAAGAGGGAACACCGGAGCAAATTTTTGAACAGCCTCGCCATGAACGGCTCAAATCATTTTTAAGCAAGGTGTTGTAGGGATGACTTTTGGCCGGGTTTTTGGTATAATTCTCACAGAGTGTGAAAACACTTAAAACTGTGATACGAGTGAAAACTCGTTAAACAGAAGGTTTGGACGGTATTTCCTTTCAGGAAGCTTGTTGCTGTTTCAGCGGCAATGCTGTTCTATTTTTCCCGGCATGAGCGTTTCTTATGCCGACCATTATCTGAATTTAAGAAGGGACTGTGTTTGCATGCAAGGCAAAGTCAAGTGGTTCAACGCGGAAAAAGGTTACGGGTTTATTGAGCGCGAAGGCGGAGAAGACGTTTTCGTTCACTACTCTGCGATTCAAATGGAAGGTTTCAAAACATTGGAAGAAGGACAAGAGGTTGAATTTGAAATCGTGGAAGGTTCGCGTGGACCACAGGCTGCGAACGTTGTGAAAAAGTAACATTCCAAACCGAAAAAAAACGCTCCCCGGATCTTGGACCTGGGGAGCTTTCATTTTTGCTGAAAGTGTGAAAATGCATGCGGTCCGGATCGTGTCACCCTCTCAGATTGCCGGGTTTTTAATCCGGATTATCCTGGTAAAAATTATGGTAATTTTTGGTGTAATTTTTTATCGAAGTTTGTAAAAAAAAGAGGAGGAATTTTTTTTAAATGAGGGAATAGATAGAGTACAAAGCGGAAGGAGGATTCTCTATGAGATATGTCATCCGTGGGAACAATTTCCAAGTGACTGATGCGCTCAAAGACTTTGCTGCACGAAAACTCGGGCGGCTCGAAAAGTATTTCGATTCCTCTCCGAATCAGGAAGCAGAAGCTCACGTTGCCATGAGTGTAATCAAGGATCAGCACAAAGTCGAAGTGACGATTCCGTATCCGGGCTTGCTTTGCCGCGCGGAGGAATCGAGCGAGGACATGTACGCATCGGTCGACTTGGTAGTTGAAAAATTGGAGAGACAGATTCGCAAGTATAAAACCCGAGTGAATCGTAAATCTCGCCAGGATGCAAGCTTCCGCAACAACTGGAAAGAAAGCGCATACAATGAAACGGCTGTCACGGCAGTGACCGAGGAAGAAAATGACCTGAAAGTGGTCCGGACCAAACGGTTTAACCTGAAACCGATGGGGACGGAAGAAGCGATTTTGCAAATGGACATGCTGGGTCATAACTTCTTCGTATTTACCAATGCTGACACAAACCTGATCAACGTGATCTATCGCCGCAAGGACGGCAAATATGGTTTGATTGAACCGGAGTGATTCAAATACGGAAAATTCACCCTGTCAGGGTCTAAGAAGGGAGTTGGGGAAAAGCCCCCAACTCTTTTTTGATGGAGTTCCCGTGAAGAATCGGTGATTTTTATTGCAGGGAGGCTTGCCTGTGGTATGATAACTTCGTATATAGATCAGGTCTCCTGGTGAACAGGAAAGGTGCAGGGGGTTTAACAAGATGAAAATATTGACAGTGGTTGGAGCAAGACCGCAATTTATCAAAGCGGCTCCGGTTTCCCGCGCGATTCGCAAACAAGCGGATGAGATATTGGTACATACGGGTCAACATTACGATAAATCAATGTCGGATGTCTTTTTTTCCGAACTCCATATTCCGGTTCCCGATTATCATCTGCATGTCGGTTCAAAATCCCATGGCGCGCAGACAGGGGAGATGCTGTCCCGGATCGAGGAAGTGATTCTGAAAGAAAAACCGGATTGTTTGCTCGTCTACGGGGATACCAACTCGACTTTGGCGGGAGCGCTCGCGGCCAGCAAGCTTCATGTTCCCGTCGCACACGTCGAAGCGGGTCTGCGCAGTTTCAACAAACGGATGCCGGAAGAGATCAACCGGATTCTCACCGACCATGTATCTGAGTGGCTCTTCTGCCCGACGCAAACGGCAGTCAACCATCTTGCCACCGAAGGCATCCGCCGGGGAGTTCACCTGGTTGGCGATGTGATGCTGGATGCGGTGCAGTACAACAGCAGATTGGCGAATGAAAAGTCCGGCATATTGAAAGAACTGAACATAAAGACCGGGGAATATATCCTGATCACCCTTCACCGAGCGGAAAATACCGACGATCCGGCCCGTTTGTCGCAAATCATTTCAGCGCTCAACGAACTTCCGCTGCCGGCAGTCCTTCCACTTCATCCCAGGACGAAGGGCAAAATGGCACAAATGGGCCTTGCCATTACCAATCCGAACGTCAAATTGATCGAACCTGTCGGCTATCTGGATATGCTGCAGCTGGAGGTCAATGCCAAAAAAATACTGACCGATTCCGGCGGAGTGCAGAAGGAAGCGTTTTTTGCCAAAGTTCCGTGCATTACCATGCGTGACGAAACGGAGTGGACAGAAACGGTTGAGCTGGGTGCCAACCTCCTTGTCGGGGCGGATCAGTCGAAGATTCTTGATGCAGTGGACAATTTCACCGTTGATTTTACCAGGATGAAAGACGTGTTCGGCGACGGGCGGGCATCGGAGAAAATCACAGATCAACTTCTGAAAGACCTTGGCTGACCGGAGCAGGCCGGGGCCCCATTTTTGACCGGGCCGCCGGCCTTTTTTTGGAAAAAGAATATCCGAAAGATTTCACTAATATTACATTGACCGTTTTTTGTTTCATGTTAATGTAATATAGTAACCGGAATGTTACAAGCAAGTGCTGTATTTGCAGGAATAGAAGAAGTCAACACGGCTGAAGTTTATAGCGATCTCATAAAATGAATCTAAATGGATTGTCCAGAAGTAAGGAAGTGAAGAAGTTGAGAATTTGGTTAGCGAATCATTATGCGGTTCCTCCCAATATCGCCGGGATTACCCGCCACTATGAATTGGCGCGGGAGTGGGCGACGGAAGAAAAAGCGGATGTCACGCTGTTTCTCTCCAAATTTGTCCATCCTCGCCGCACCTTCGTCACCGCAGAGGAAAAAAACGCCCTCGACAAGGTTCCGGGACTGAATCTGAACTGGCTTTGGTCCTATCCCCATAAAACCAACGATTTCAAACGGATCATCAATATGGGGAGCTTTGCCGCCATCTTTTTTCTGGCCGGATTGTTCAAACGGAGACCCGATGTGTTAATCGCTTCTTCGCCTCATCTGTTTACCGCATTTTCCGGATGGATGCTGGCAGCGTTAAAGCGGTGTCCGTTCGTTCTCGAGGTTCGGGATCTGTGGCCTGATTCGCTCATTAAAATGGGCGGCCTGAACAACAAACACGTCATCAAACTGCTCACTTGGATGGAATTGTTTCTCTACCGGAAAGCGGATAAAATCATCGTGCTGACCGAACATCAGCGCAAATTTATTGCTGATAAGGGCATTGATCCGGATAAAATCGAGCTGATTCCCAATGGGATCGTCGTCAGCTCCTGGAAGCCGGACCCGTCCAAGCGGGCAGAGTTCCGCCGGAAAATGGGAGTGCCTGAAGACGATTTTGTGGCCATTTATACGGGGGCGCACGGGCCGGCAAATGCCTTGCAATACGTGGTGGAAGCGGGCCGCTATCTCGATCCGGGCATTTCCATCGTACTGATCGGTGACGGCCCGGAAAAGGAGAAGCTGATCAGGCTGAAGCGCGAAAAAGGGCTGGATAATGTTTATCTGCTCGATCCTGTTCCAAAAGCAGAGATTTTCGATTATACGCAAGCCGCCGACGTGGGGATTATCTCCCTGGCTGACAATGAAGTGTTCCGCGGTGCCCGGCCCAACAAACTGTTTGATTACACCTTTATCGGATTGCCGATTGTGACCACGGTTGACGGAGAAGTGCGTGAAATCGTCGAGAAAAACCGGGTCGGGCTCTTCGCCGGGGCGGAGAATCCGGAAGGATTGGCTGAAGCCATTAAAACCGTGCGTTCGTATTCACAGGAGGAGCGCGAAGAGATTAAAAAGAACGGACGCGATTATATCGATCGCGAAGGGGATCGCAAGAAATTAGCACACCGTTTTTATACGATCCTGCAAAAGCTGGTGCGCCGCTAAACGCTTTTCCAGGCGTAAAAAGTGAAAAAACGGACGAAATTTGATAAACTAATTAATGTGGGCTTTTATATTCATCGAGATCATACAAGAATCTCTTGTTTCATATAAATCCAGCTTAGGTAGGAGATGATGAAGGTGTTGCAAGCCCTTCGAAAATTGCTTGATCCGCAAGAGAGGCAATTGAAGAAGTTTTTTGCCCTTGCTGATACGATCGATTCGTTGGAGCCGTCGATGCAGGTTCTTTCCGACGAAGAACTCCGGGCAAAGACGGATGAATTTAAGAATAGGCTGGAAAATGGAGAGAGCTTGGACGATTTGTTGCCGGAGGCGTTTGCCGTTGTGCGTGAGGCGGCGAAACGGGTGCTTGGCATGCGCCATTTCCGCGTGCAACTGGTTGGGGGAATGGTGCTGCACCAAGGCGATATCGCCGAGATGAAAACCGGGGAAGGGAAAACGCTGGTATCGACCCTGCCGGCATACCTCAATGCGCTCACCGGCAAAGGCGTGCACATTGTGACCGTCAACGATTACCTGGCCAAACGGGACCGTGAATGGATGGGACAGGTTTTTGAATTCCTGGGTCTTACGGTCGGACTCAATCTGCCGCAGATGAGCCCGGATGAGAAACGGGCCGCGTACCAGGCGGATATTACGTTTGGAACGAACAATGAGTTCGGCTTTGACTATCTGCGTGACAACATGGTGCTCTATCCCGAACAATTGACACAGCGCGAACTGAACTATGCGATCATCGATGAAGTGGACAGCATCCTGATCGATGAAGCGCGGACGCCACTGATTATCAGCGGTCAGGCCAACAAAGCGACAGATCTGTATTATACGGCCGACAAAGTGGTTCGCCGTTTGAAAAGAGACGAAGATTATACGGTGGATATCAAGACAAAACAGGTTGCGCTTACCGAAGACGGCGTGAAAAAGGTGGAGGGTTTCCTCGGTGTGGATAACCTCTACGATATGCGCAACATCACGCTGAACCATCATGTGCAGCAGGCGCTGAAAGCCCATGTCCTCATGAAAAGGGATGAAGATTATGTGGTCAATGAGGACGGGGTTGTCATCGTGGACGAGTTCACCGGCCGCCTGATGTACGGACGCCGGTACAGCGACGGCTTGCACCAGGCGATTGAGGCAAAGGAAGGTTTGCAGGTGCAGCGGGAGAGCATGACTCTGGCCACCATTACGCTGCAAAACTATTTCCGCCTGTACAAAAAACTGTCCGGGATGACCGGGACAGCCAAGACAGAGGAAGAAGAATTCCGCAAAATCTACAATATGGACGTTTATCCGATTCCCACCAATCGCCCGATGGCCCGCAAGGATTTGTCCGATGTTCTGTATAAGACGGAAGAGGCCAAATTTAATGCAGTCGTCGAGGAAATCGCCCGACGCCATGAAAAAGGGCAACCCGTTTTGGTCGGGACGGTATCGATTGAAAAATCGGAACGGCTTTCCCGAGCGCTCAAAAAACGGGGAATTCCGCACGAAGTGTTAAATGCGAAAAACCATGCGCGTGAAGCCGAAATCATTGCCCGGGCCGGACAGCGGGGAGCGGTGACGATCGCCACCAACATGGCCGGTCGGGGAACGGACATTGTTCTCGGCGAAGGAGTGGCCGAGCTTGGCGGGTTGCACGTGTTGGGAACGGAACGCCATGAAAGCCGCCGCATCGATAACCAGTTGCGCGGGCGTTCCGGCCGGCAGGGAGACCCCGGTTCATCCCAGTTCTTCCTCTCTTTGTCCGATGATTTGATGCGCCGGTTTGGGGCGGAGAACCTGGAAAACATGCTGGAGCGTCTGGGACTGCCGGATGATCAGCCGATTGAAGGAAAAATGTTCAGCAAGGCGGTGGCCAACGCACAGCGCAAGGTGGAAGCCAACAACTTTGATGCCCGACGCTGGGTATTGCAATATGACGACGTCTTGAATCAGCAGCGGGAAATTATTTATAAACAACGGCGGGAAGTGCTGACCAGCGATGATTTGAAAGATGTCGTTCTCGGCATGGCAAAATCGACGATTGAAAATGTCGTGGGCATTCATACCGCGGAAGAGCTGGAAGAAGATTGGGATCTGGAAGCGATCGTCGATTACGTTGAATCAAATCTGCTTCCGGAAGGACGCATTGATGAGGAAGACCTGGAAAACAAAGAGCCCAAGGAAATCATCGAACTCATCTATGACGAGGTTGTCCGCCATTATGAAGAGAAGAAAGAGGAAATGGGCAACGAGCGGTTGCAGGAATTCTCCAAAGTTGTTATCCTGCGTACTGTCGACCGCAAATGGATGGATCACATCGATGCGATGGAGCAGTTGCGTCAGGGGATTCACCTGCGGGCCTATGGCCAGGATAATCCGCTTCGGGCTTATCAATTCGAAGGCTTTGCCATGTTTGAGGAAATGGTGAAGGAGATTCAGGAAGAGGTTATCAAGTATGTCATGAAGTCCGTGATCCGTGAAGAAGAAGAGCTGGAGCGGGAAGAAGTGGCCATCAATGCCGTCGCGCATTCCGGGGGATCGGAAGAGGGAGTGGCGCCCAAAAAGCAGCCGATTCGCCGAAATGATAAAGTGGGCCGCAATGAACCCTGTCCGTGCGGAAGTGGAAAGAAATATAAAAACTGCTGTTTAAAAAACGAAAAAGCAGTTCCAGCAAACCGGTGAGGCAGGGGCTTTACCCTGCCTCTTTCGGTGATAGTGTTTTTTTCTTTTTCATATATAATAAAAATGTTTCAGGAACAGACTTGAGCATGAGGTGATTGATGTGGAAATGAGCGAAGTGAAACAGCATTTGTCCAATACAGCCAAGCAATTGGCGGATATCAGGGGGTCTCTTTGACCTCGATCAGAAAAAGGAACGATTGACTGCACTGGAAGAGAAAATGGCTTCCCCTTCGTTTTGGGATGATCAGGAAGAAGCCCAAAAAGTGATTGATGAAATGAAACAGCTCAAAGAGCTGACAGAAACGATGCAGAAACTGGAGGAAAAGCAGGAAGAGGCGCAGTTGATGCTCGAACTCTTGGCCGAAGAAGGGGAAGATGAGGCGATGGGCGAAGAGTTGGAGCGGGAATTGCGTGAGCTGAAAAAGGAGATCGACGCCTTTGAGCTCACCCTGATGCTGAGCGGGCCTTATGATCGCAATTCGGCCATCCTGGAACTGCATCCGGGGGCCGGGGGAACGGAATCGCAGGATTGGGCGGAGATGTTGCACCGGATGTACGTCCGCTGGGCGGAAAAAAGCGGGTACAAAGTGGAAACACTGGACTATCTGCCCGGTGAAGAGGCGGGAATCAAAAGTGTCACGCTGCTCATCAAGGGAATCAATGCTTACGGCTATCTGAAGGCAGAAAAAGGGGTGCACCGGCTTGTCCGCATCTCGCCGTTCGATGCGTCCGGCCGCCGGCATACTTCCTTTGTTTCTGTCAATGTGATGCCGGAGATTGACAATGATGTGGAAATCGAAATCCGTCCCGATGAGCTGAAAATCGATACCTATCGCTCGAGCGGGGCAGGCGGCCAGCACGTCAACACGACCGATTCGGCGGTAAGGATTACCCACATTCCAACCGGGATCGTCGTGACCTGCCAGTCAGAACGCTCGCAGATCAAGAACCGTGAGCGTGCGATGAAAATCCTTAAGGCACGTCTTTATGAACGCCAGATGGAAGAACAGCAGAAGGAACTGCAAGCCCTGAAAGGGGAGCAGACCGAAATCGGCTGGGGCAACCAGATTCGCTCCTATGTTTTCCATCCGTACAGCATGGTGAAGGATCACCGCACCCAGACGGAAACGGGAAATGTGCAAGCGGTGATGGATGGAGAACTTGATCCGTTTATTGAGGCTTATCTGCGTAAGTTGATGAACAAAGGATAAAAAGAGCCTGAAAAAGAATAGAGGGGTGACCGGTTCATGTCCGATTGGAAAAACGTCCAAGTGGAAAAAGGGGATGCCTGGGCACTTGTCACATTTAACCGTCCGAAAGTGTTAAATGCGCTCAACCGGGAATTGCTGGAGGAACTGGACGCTGTCATTTCTTGGATTGAGCAGGATGAGGAGATTCGTGTTTTAATTATGACAGGCAGCGGTGAGAAAGCATTTGTCGCCGGAGCAGATATCACGGAGCTGCGCCGGATCCCGTCCGCTACGGAAGCGGAGCGCCTGGCCGCATTCGGGCAACGGTTGTTCAGCCGGATTGAAAGCTTGCCGATTCCGGTGATTATGGCAGTGAATGGCTATGCTTTGGGTGGAGGATGTGAATTGGCGATGGCCGGTGATATCATCCTCGCTTCTGATCGTGCTCGCTTTGGCCAGCCGGAAATCAACTTGGGCGTTATTCCCGGATATGGAGGGACACAGCGTCTCGCCCGCCGTGTTGGCACAGGAACGGCGAAATACCTGTGCATGACGGGTGAGATGATCGATGCGCAGGAGGCCGCGCGCCTCGGTTTGGTGCAAAAAGTGGTTGCGGCCGATCAGCTTCTGGACGAGGCGAAGCGATTGGCAAAACAGTTGGCGCAAAAAGCGCCGATTGCTCTTCGGTATATAAAGAAAGCCATTGATATCGGAACAGAAACCGATCTTTCTGCCGGACTTCATTTGGAGGCTTCTTATTTCGGGTTGACCTTCAACACCGATGACCGGGCAGAAGGAATGGATGCTTTTTTGGAAAAAAGACCTCCCCGCTTTACGGGCAAATAGAGTTCGGCAGTTGGTTTCCCTGCTCGTCATTGGTCGGGGAGAATGGGAAAAGGAGGTAAAAGTCGATGGATTTTATTATGGAAAATCCGCAGATTGCGGGTGTAGCCGCCCTGGTAATCGTCCTGATTCTGATTGTCGTGATCAGCTTGATTGTCAGCAAAAAGCGAAAGCGGGAAGTGGCAGAACTGGAACAGATGTTTCCGGAAGGAAGTTTGGGCAGTGAAGATATGAAAATCTCCGTTGAACAAGTGCGCCGTTCCACGTTGAGACGGGAGAAGATGAAGAAGAAGCAGCAGTATATTCCGCGCGAACGGCCAACCGAGCCGCTGCCGGATGAAGATAAAGAAATCATTGTGCGTGACAGCCAAGTCCTGAGCAAGCAGAGCAAACCGGATCGGAAACGGGAAGACAGAGCGGAGAAAGAGAAAGTGGAACGAAGCCGGTCTTCCCGTCTGTCTTCTGTGTCAAAATCAGCGTCAAAAGAAAAAAGCGAAGAACAGCCGAAGCTGGACAAGCTCTACGAACAGGTTGAAGACAAAGAAAAGTCTTTTGCCATCCGGACGAAAACACGCAAGGCGAACCATGAAGAAGAAACGGAAAAACTGGAATCGCCCAAGAAGAAAAAACCAATGGCGCCGCAGAAAGCCGATTCCGAACAGAAGGGCGATTCTTTGGAAAACCGCCGTTTATACAAGCGGAGCCTGTTAAAACCCGATCGCGGGCGGGAAAGCAAAGATCTCGGCAAAGCGACCTTGATTGATACACAGATGTTTACGACAGACGAAATCGCTGCGGCGATGGATGAAAAAGAAAAAAGCTCCTCACGTTCCAAACAGGAATCAGGTAAAAAATGGTTCTCCAAGTAAAGGGTGAGTCGGGTGAAATATAAATTCCTTTTGGCGACAGGGGCAGCTGCAGCCCTCTTGCTGGCAGGATGCAGCACCGCCGGACAGGAACAGCAACAGCAAAGCAGCAGTGCGGCGGATACACCGCAGGAAGTGTTCGCCAATAACTGTTCTGCCTGCCATGGCGGCAACCTGCAAGGGGGATATGGCCCGAGCCTCCAGAAAATCGGCAGCAAATTAAGCAAAGAGCAGATTATGCACGTGATCGAAAACGGGCAAGGGCAGATGCCGCCGCAAACGCAAGTGCCCAAGGAAGCACGGGAAAAGCTGGCCGAATGGCTGTCGCAGAAAAAATGAGGATTTCACATAAGAGGGACCCGGGTCGGCCATCTGCCTGAAATACACAATCGTATTTTGAATTTCGAATCTGACGGCAAACAGAAGAAAGAGATCGGGGATGGCTGGCAGGGGCCGAACGCCGGCTTTTCAGTCGAAGGAGATCGGTGATATTCTGCACCGACCTTTGCGATCAAGGAGCCGGGAGCAAAGAGAATACCAACCGGACTTTATACATGTTGTACCACCTAAAAACGGTGGTCTTTTTTTATGGAATGGTTGAATAAATATTAATATGATTGTATAATGATACATAACTTGCAAAGGTCGTTCCAAAAAAAGAGGTGCAATCAATTGAAAACAGCAGTGATTGGCTCCACCGGCTACGGAGGAGTTGAGTTGATCCGCCTGCTGGCGGCACACCCCCATTTTGAACTGACGAAACTGATTTCAACTTCAAAAACGGGCGAAGCGCTGGATCAGGCGTTTCCGCATTTGCGGCATTTGGGATATGCCTTTTCCGGATTGAATGTGGATGAATTGGCGGAACAAGTCGATCTTGTCTTTTTTGCCACTCCCGCCGGCGTCAGCGGCAAATACGCTCCCGCCCTTGCGGAACGGAACGTGATCGTGGTCGACCTGTCCGGGGATTTTCGTCTGGGCGAGCCGGAGGTTTACGAAGCGTGGTATGGGAAAGAAGCCCCGCCCCGTACCTGGATGGAGAAAACGGTGTACGGTCTGAGCGAGTGGTTTGGCGACCGGCTGCCGGAAGCACAGTTGATCGCCAATCCGGGTTGTTACCCCACGGCTTCGCTGTTGGCGCTTCTGCCTTTGCTGAAGGAAAAAGTGATTGATCCGGCCATGGTCATCATCGACGGCAAATCCGGCGTATCCGGGGCAGGGAGAAAGCCGGGGCTGGCGACATTGTTTTGCGAAGTGAATGAAAATGTTCGGCCGTATAAAGCGGACCGTCATCAGCATACGCCGGAAATGGAGCGTTTCGCGGAAATCTGTGCCGATTCACCGGTGCGCATCCGGTTTGTTCCCCATTTGGTGCCGATGAATCGCGGAATTCTGATCACCCTTTATGCAACCAACTTGAATAATTATACAAACCGGGATCTGTTTGATTTGTATTGTGAGACCTACCAAAACCGGCCTTTTGTCCGTGTGTTGAAAGAAGGTTGGCCGGAGACCAAGGCGGTGCAGGGGAGCAACTTCTGTGACATCGGCTTCCATGTGGATGAGCGAACGGGAAGCATTGTTGTGATGGCGGCCATTGACAATCTGATGAAGGGGGCGGCCGGCCAGGCAGTGCAAAACGCCAATCTTCGTTGCGGCTGGCCGGAGGAGAGCGGGCTGACCGGGATTCCGCTGTATCCGTAAGAGAGAAGACCAGGAGAAAAGGAGGAGAAGAGAAGTGGAGACAATCAAAGAGCGCGTGCAGAAGCAGATGTTTTCCGTGGCTTCCGATGCAAAAATCACATTTCCAAACGGGTTTGTCGCTGCGGGAATGCATGCCGGCATCAAGCGGAAACGCCCGGATTTGGGATTGCTTGTTTGCGAAGTGCCCGCCTCCGTGGCCGCTGTTTATACGACCAACGCTTTTCAGGCAGCTCCGCTGAAAGTGACACAGGAGAGTCTCGGGGCCGGGCGGCGCATTCAGGCAATTGTGGTCAACAGCGGGATCGCCAATGCCTGCACGGGACGAAAAGGGTTGGAAGATGCTTATCAAATGAGGAAAAAGACGGCCGATTTGCTGGGGATTCCCGAGCATTTCGTTGCTGTCGCCTCGACCGGAGTGATTGGTGAATACCTGCCGATGGAGCGGGTGGAACAGGGACTGGATCAATTGGTTCCCCGGTTGCAAAAAGGGGACGACAAATTTGCCCAGGCGATCTTGACAACCGATACGTGCACCAAACAAGTGGCGGTAGAACTTCAGATCGACGGAAAGTGCGTCAGGATTGCCGGTGTGGCCAAAGGGTCCGGGATGATCAAGCCGAACATGGCCACGATGCTCGCTTTTATCACCACCGATGCCGTCATCGACTCCGATGTGTTGCAATCCCTTTTGTGGAAAGAGACCGATCTCTCTTTTAATATGATCACCGTCGACGGTGACACCAGCACCAATGACATGGTGATTACGATGGCCAGCAATTTGGCCGGCAATCAGCCCCTCGGCCGCAATCATCCGGAGTGGAACCAGTTTCGTGCCGCATTTGCCTATGTGTGTGAAGAGCTGGCCAAAATGATCGCGCGCGACGGAGAAGGGGCGACCCGGCTGATCGAAGTGAAGGTGGCGGGAGCCGGGTCCGATGAGACTGCGCGGAAAGTGGCCAAGGCGGTCGTCGGTTCCAATCTGGTAAAAGCGGCCATCTACGGCGCGGATGCCAACTGGGGACGGATCGTTTGTGCAGCCGGTTACGGTGCGCCCGATCTGAATGCAGACGCGGTGGAAGTGCGTCTGGGAGAGATTCCGGTTGTGCGTGAGGGACTTCCTCTTCCCTTCGATGAGTTGGAAGCGGAGAAGGAGCTCAAAAAAGAGACGGTGAGGATCATCCTCGATCTGCATCAGGGAAATGGGTGCGCGACCGCCTGGGGATGCGATTTGACCTATGAATATGTCCGGATCAACGCCAGTTATCGCACGTAGTCCGCAGGGAACGGAAGGAGAGTATCAATGGGAAAAGTGATCGTCGTCAAGGTTGGCGGAAGTGTTCTGGAAAATCTCGATCCCGGATTTTTTGCCGGCTGTGCCCGAATGCAGAAAACAGAGGGGCTCTCGCTCGTGATCGTTCATGGAGGGGGCCCGTTTATTTCCCGATGGATGGAGCGAATCGGCAAAAAACCCGCCTTTGTTGACGGACGCCGCGTTACGGATGGGGAAACGCTGACCATTGCTGAAATGGCCCTGGCCGGACAGGTGAACAAGGAACTGGTTTCGCGATTTGCCCGTGAGGGAGTGGCGGTGCTGGGATTGAGCGGAGTCGATTTAAACCTGTTACAGCTTGAACCGGAAGATCCGAAGCTGGGGTATGTTGGTAAGGTGACCGCTGTCCATGCGGAACGGCTGCAAACGATTTTGCAGCAAGGATGGTTGCCGGTCATCGCCTCTCTCGGAATCGACGGGCAAGGAAAGGTTTTGAATGTGAATGCGGATGAGGCGGCAGAGGCAATCGCCCGGGCGCTTGGGGCGGAACAACTGGTCATGGTCAGCGATGTGGATGGCGTCTACATCGAAGACACTTTGCTTTCCCATATGAATCCGGCGATGATCGAAACTTATATTGCCCAAGGTGCGATTACGGGGGGCATGATCCCCAAAGTGCGCTCGGCCGTTCGCTCTCTGGAGGGGAGTGTCAGGGAAGTGAGGATTGTCAGCGGCAAAAAAGCCGGCATATTTGACCCCGTTTCGGGAACGCGGATTTTGAAAGAGGGGGTGGACGAACATGTCGCTCTTTCCCACATACGTACGCCATAATGTCCGTTTTGTAAAAGGAAACGGGGCGGTTTTGGAAGATGATCAGGGGAAAACGTATCTCGATTTTGCTTCCGGAATCGGGGTTACCAATCTCGGGCATAATCATCCGCGGATCAAGCAGGCCTTGCTCGACCAGGTCGAAGCAGTTTGGCACACTTCCAATCTGTTTCAAGTGCCGGCACAGGAAAAAGCAGCGCAGCGTCTGACCCGCCTGACCGGTCTGGGAGCGGTTTTTTTCTGCAACAGCGGAGCGGAAGCAAACGAAGCGGCAATCAAACTAGCCCGGAAATGGGCGCAAGAAGCCAAAGTGATCAGTGAACCGGAGATTATCACTTTCCAGGGGTCTTTTCATGGCCGTACCCTTGCCACCTTGACGGCGACCGGCCAGGACAAGGTGAAACATGGGTTTTCCCCGCTCCCGCGCGGATTTCGCACTGTTCCCTTCGGCGATCTGGAGGCGGTGAAGCAGGCGACAGGAGCGACGACCGCTGCCGTTCTGCTGGAACTGGTTCAGGGAGAAGGTGGAGTGCGCCCGGCTGATCCCGATTTTATCGAGGGGCTGTCCGCGTGGTGCAAGGAGAAAGAGATCTTGCTGATGGTGGATGAGGTACAGACCGGAATCGGCAGAACGGGAGCGGCATTTGCTTTTCAGACGTACGGTCTGAAACCTGACGTGATCACGGCTGCCAAGGGATTGGGCAACGGCTTCCCGATCGGAGCGATGATCGCTAGGGAAGAATTGAAACCGGTGCTGGGCCCGGGAACACACGGTACCACATTTGGAGGCAACCCTCTGGCGACTGCGGTGGCCGCTGCCGTGCTGGCTGAGCTGGAGGAGACCCCGATCCTGGAAGAGACAAAAGCTAAGGGTGAACTCTTTGCCCGGCTTTTGACCGATGAACTGTCGGGGTTGCCGGGGATGGTTTCCGTGCGGGTGAAAGGATTGATGGCCGGGGTGGAGTTTGACCAGCCGGTGGCCCCGATCATCACAGCGCTTCTCGGAAAGGGGCTGGTCACACTTCCCGCCGGAGAAAAGGTGCTGCGCCTGTTGCCCCCGCTGATCGTTACGGAGGATCAGATCAGAAGAGCGGTTCATCTTATAAAACAAACCTGCCTGGAGAGGTTTGAGCCCGCAGGCAGCGGTCGATAAGCAAGATCACCGGAAGAGAGTGTGAGAAGCCAACGGAACGAGGAGGAAACAGATCATGTCATTTGCTTTGAAAAAAGACCCATTGGCACGGCTGAAGGGGCAGGATTTTCTCAGTCTGCTGGACTGGTCTCCGGACGAGGTTTCCGAACTGCTGAAGCTTACGCAGAATGTGAAGAAAAACAAGGAAGCATGGCTGGAACAGGCGCCGCTGAAGGGGAAAGGAATCGCGATGATCTTTGACAAACCGTCGACCCGCACCCGCGTCTCCTTTGAAGCGGCCGTTCACGGCTTGGGCGGATTCACATTGCAACTGCGCCAGGATGAATTGCAGCTCGGCCGTGGGGAATCCGTCGAGGATACCGCCCGCATTTTATCCGGATATGTGGATGCCGTCGTCATTCGCACGTTTTCCCACGAGATGGTGGAGCAATTGGCAGAAGCCGCATCCATCCCGGTGATCAATGCATTGACGGATCGGTTCCATCCCTGCCAGGCAGTGGCCGATGCCTTTACGCTGTTTGAACAAAAAGGGAAGTTTTCCGGGGTGAAACTGGCCTATATTGGAGACGGAAACAACGTTCTTCATTCCCTCATGATGGTGTCCGCGTTAACAGGCATGCACCTGTCCGTCTCCACACCGGCCGGATATGAGCCTGACACTGCCATTTGGCAAAAAGCAGAGGAGATCGCCCGATCCACAGGAGGAACCCTTTCATTCCATTCCGATCCGGCGTCCGCCGTCAAAGAGGCCGATGCCGTTTATACCGACGTCTGGGCCAGCATGGGGCAGGAGGAAGAAAAAGAGTTGCGCGCGGAAGTATTTGCCGGCTACCAAGTGAATGAACAGCTGATGGCCCAGGCGAAAAACGATGCAGTCTTTATGCACTGCCTCCCCGCCTATCGTGGTCTGGAAGTGACGGAAGCGGTGATCGACGGTCCGGCATCCATAGTCTTCCGGCAGGCGGAAAACCGTTTGCACGCCCAGAAGGCTTTGCTCATCGCCTTGTTGGGAAACGCATAGGACAAGAAAAAAGCCGCTCTCGAAGATAGAGACCGGCTTTTTTCATGAACGTTTACTGGTTGACCATATAGCTGGAGATTTTTTGCTCAACGGCGGTGGAAACGGATGCCGTTCCGCCGAGAATATATCCTTTTTGGAACACCGTTTGATGAGCAGACAGATAGTTGTCTACCGGGGTCGGCAATGAATTTGGCATGGTCAACAAGATCGGTGACTGGGTCAGTCCTGCAAGTGGCCCTCCGGACAGGGCGTCAGGGAATGAATCGCCGCGGGCAAAGACGATCGAGGACGGTTTGACATTGAAATAGTCGGCCAGGTTGACTCCCACCTCAAAGCGGTTGGCTCCGCCGATGCGCACAACCTGTTTGCCCATTTGCTCCAATTGCGCTTTTACATTATCCGAAACCGTTCCAGGACCGCCGACGATTATATATTCATTGATCTCCGGATGTTCGGAAATAAACGCTTTTGTCTCGTCGGGGATCGAATCGGTCAATACTTGCAAAATCGGCATGCCGTTTTGCCCGGCGATTCCCGATGCCGACAGCGCATCAGGGAAAGTGAGACCGCTGGCGATAAACGCTTTTGTTTGCGTTCCGCCGTCGACCACCTGATCAGCCACGGAAGCGGAAACTGCGAAGCGGTTTGGACCGGCAATCCGTTCAACATCAGTGATTCCAAGATTGTGGAGCTGTGTTTCCACATTGGCCGAAACGGAGCCCGTTCCACCCAGGATGATCACCTTGCCCGGTTTGCGCCTTTGTAATTCCAATTGAACCTGGGTTGGCAGAGAATCGGTTGTGGTCAGCAAGATCGGCGATTTGTTTTTGGCAGCCAACGGACCTCCGGAAAGCGCATCGGTATAAAGATCGCCGCGGGCCAAAAGCACCGTATCCGATGAAATGTTGAGAGCTGACAATTCTTGGCTGACATTGGACGACACTTCATAACGGTTTGCCCCGGACAGCCGTTTTAAGTTCGGGTTGACACTGGCGGCATCGATCGCTGCTTTCACATCCTTGCGAATGTTGGGAAGATCGTTATAAACATAGTCCCCTGGACATTCAGTGCCAGGTGTGTATTTGGAATCGCGGTGGCCGGCGATGTTTGGCATATTGTAGTCCACTTTTGGCACACTGGGGTCGTTGTAGGGATAATCCCGCACAAAATCCGATTTGCCCACCGGATTGATGTTGTTGATTGATGCTTCATAGGCAAGCAGTTTCACCAGCGAGTCGCGAATGTTTTTCGGAAGCGGTGCGTCCTGGTAGTTACCCATTAAAGAAACGGAGAAACCTCCGTAGTTAAAGGCATAGGTTCCTGCTCCGACAACGCCGTTGCTCAGCACTTCATCGTCTTTTCCTTTACGCCCTTCATAGATCCGTCCATCACTGCCGATGATGGCGTTATAACCGATATCGCCCCAACCGCGCGTGACAGTGTGGTAATAGTAAATGGAGCGAATACGTGCCGCCGGATCAGGATCATCGTTTGGCGTATCCGTATGGTGAACGAACAGGTGCGTCACCGGATGATATTCACGCGGCCAGGTCTCAACTCCGTCTTTAAAGCGCAGCGATTCGTCAGCCCCCCACTCTGCCCGGGAGACGACATCAGGCTTGTTCACTGCGGCATCGACTTTATCGAAGAGGATTTCCCAGAACGGCTTTTTGGATACGATTTTTTTGCCGTCGCGCGAGTTAATAAAGGTTACTTTGATATCCTTGATCCGTGGCAAAACTTTTTTGTTTCCGGTAAGATGGACTCGGTATTGCAGGTAACGTCCGTTTCCGGCATAAATCAAGTCGCTGAATGTTTCCTCCTGATTTGGATGAGGACCTACATCATCCGATACTTCGGCCACTTGCCAGTCGGACCATTTTTGCCCGTCCGCAGAGAAGCGAACCTCCACCTTTGTATTCCGGGCGCCAAGATCCTTGTTTTTCGACCGGTTTTTCCAGTGGATGCCTACATCGGTAAACACAATCTTCGACTTGATCACGGGCGAAGTATAGACGGCTGTGTCATCAGCTTGTCCAACTGTAAGTACCGCCTGCTTTCCTTCCGTTTCCATCTTGATGTTTTGCTTTTTCCCGTTGAAATCGCTCTGCAATTGATCCCGTACATCGCTCGCCATCACTTTGACCACCGGCGGATTAGCCCAAGTGGAAGGACAGACTGGAAGGGAAAAGGCAATTGCTGCGGCTACACCTGAAGCCAAAAGGATGCCCCGTCTGTTTTTCAATCCGGCCATAGCGTTCCTCCTCAGAGAAAAAAAGGATGTTGTACAAATAGATGGAATAGCCGAGCTGGAATAACACCAGTTGCAAACCCGAACTGTCCTCTATCTGCAGAAATGGAAATTTTCCATTGCAAAATATTATTCGAAAAACTTAAAAGAGAATCAGCGTCTTTTTAACCGCTATTTGTGAACAATTATTTAAGATTGATTTGTTTTTATTTCCGATATATTTTCAATACAAGAGCTGTTTATTCAGATTAATTCCGGCCGTGAAGACATTGGCATCCGTGCTACCCGTCAGGGCCGAGACATCTCCATGACTGTCTAATTGGTATAAATATGTTTTCCTACTAAATCGAAAATCATGGTTTTTAAAATCACTTTTAATTACTTTTGCTATTTTCTTTACTCCTTTTCTTTCGGATCAAATTAAACAACAAACGTTCATTAATTGCGATAATGAATACACAATGAACATGACAATAATCACTAATGCATGAAAGAGAGAAAGAAAATACTTTTGACCAGAAAAGCTCTTCACAAGATCTTCAACAGAGCTATATAACATTCGAATATAAAAAGGACCTAAAATAATTAACCTGATCAAAAGGTTTTTGCTCTTTTCCGCCCATTTCCAGAGGAGGATGGTGATCATGGCCGTAGTGATTAAAATTGTTATGAGTATTCCCGGGTGTTTAGACGTTGTGAAAATTTTGGGTCAAGTGTGCGCAACCTGATAAGAAGTACTAAAGCAAAATTAATTGAAAAACAGAAATGGTGTAGTACCAGTACACTTATAACAATGACTCATTTATTTTTCTATTTATCATTATTAAATAATCCCGGATTTAATAGGTTTTATAAGAAAGATTAGAATGGCAATCACGGCAAAGATGACCGCAACAATAAGGAATGTTTTTTTCTCTACTACTCTTTCCTCCATAATGTAATCTATTCCATAGCTAATGGCTGCTAACATGAAGTTGCTTCCTAATAAATAGTCAATCCATGGAGGTGTAGTATCAGTAATACTAAAATATATAAAAGTCAAGTAACAGGGTAAAAAGAGCCAATTCAATATTGTTTTTATCCTGGATAAATACATGAATGCATTACCTCAGTTGGGATTCTGATCCATGTACTAGCTTCACCCTTCCATGTATAAAGGGCAGTTATTGGCCATATTCCACAAAAACCTCTGACTTCTTTGCAGGCGAACAGTCAAACATATCAATCTGTACGAATGTCCTCCTTCAATTTCTTTATAAAAAATACCGCTAAATAAATTTCACTAAATAATAGGAAAAGGTCATCGAATAAAGAATTATATTCCTTTTTCGCAAAATAAAGCGATATCTCCATCCAGATATTCGAAAAACAAAGATAAAAGAGAAACCAAATATAATAGATCAGGACCATTATTATTCCTAAACGGGTTTTCAAAGAACCGGCAAAATATAAAATAATGATTACTGTCAAAACAATAATCCCTATCAAATATAGGAAGCTTACAAAAATGTCATCCATCATCAACGCTCACCTTACCTCGAAATGTCAGTTAGACACGGCCTGTTTTGGGCCGTGTCTAATCATTCGACTAATTGCCAGTCTAAGAATCCTCGATAGTACCCGGGCCATTGTTTTTTAAGGCAGCTATCATAAACTGATTGAAGCCTGTTTTCAGCCGCGCTACCAACGTAAAGTTCTACTATCCCTGCCGAAACATGGCGTATAGCGTATGCCAGGTAACGGCCAACCATCGAATGACCATTTGGATCAATATTGTATTTACAGGATGGTTTGCTGTATAAACATACTTAAACTCAACGGCATCGTAGCGGTAGCCCGCGTACGTATAGGGGTTTACCACTGCACCCGTCTGGTCGACGAGGTTGCCGTAGTTGCCATTGCTGTCATTGGTTTGGTACGTCGTGATGGCGTCCGGAACCACTTTTCACACTTAACTTTGATGTTACTGATGTGTCCCTTTTGCAAACTTTGGGACGGGATTTCATTGCGAAACGGTGTCTCAAACAATGAAGCTCATATTCTTTTAAAACCCATGGAAAATACAATTCAGCTTCCAATCCATCCATACTAGAAAAATACTCCGAAAGCTTGACAGCCTGTTCAAATGTAGAAATCAAACCTTCTGAATTAAGTATAATCCCAAAACGGGGAAGTTCTTCTTCAAGACCATTACATAAAAAAGAATGAAGGACGCATGAGTCATACCCCAAGACTTCATAACCCAGAAATTTCCCTTTATCATTTAGAAATCTTTTTCGAGCTAGGCATTTACTTATTCCTTCTCCATTAGATAAATGGTAATCGAGAAAATCTTTTACGAACTCAACTTTCAAACCAATTCCAATACATCTCAATTTTGGAAAAGGAAATAAAAATTTTCGATAAAATTCTCTTGCTGTTTCTAAATCAAAGAATACGTCTGGCCAACCCATTTGATCACTTTCCACTTTTATACCCATCCATTTCTTGCGAATTTCAATTATTTCTTTATTCATATCTTGATTGTATTTTGCAAACCAATTAAATCCATTAGGATAAGTAGTGCTAATGCAAGAGCTTACAGACAATATAGTGGATGGAACTATATCAGTGTTCACATAACTTGGCCTTGCCTGCTGTTCTATTAGAAAATATCCTCCACAATAATAACTCATTATTCACTGCTCCTTAAATTATTTAAGAAAAATATTTTTTGTTATAATCGGAGCCAGCGAATTAATAGTTGCTGGTCTAAAAGATTCATTTAGATTGCAAGTAATAAAGTAATACAAACCGGTTTCTTGGCATAACGATAACCTGCGTAGTATAGGGATTGACGACGGTGCCCGTCTGGTTGACGAGGTTGCCGTTGACGTCGTAAGCATCGTTCGTGAACGCAAAGATCTGCTATTTAAACCAATCAATTATTTTGCACATACACATAGATTTCCAATGCCAAGATCCCTATTCCCAGCAATATGAATAAGGCACGTGTCACATACCATGGCAGAAGGCTCAAAATGAAAATGATTAAGTCACCAAAAAAATTAATACCTTGTAGGCTTGGTATTTTTGTATTTTCGTCGAATTTAAATCCTATATATATATATATATATATATATATATATAAATAATATGCCTATTAAGAAGAAAAAAATATAGGCCCACATCCTGGCTCAAATCCCCTTTCGGATCTCGTCTATAGTGAGAGGGGCAACTCTTACCCCTTCTGCTACTTTCTTTTCCGTTCAATATTTGTGATTTTTTAGGGATCTTTACAGCTTAAAGAAGTGTACTATTATTAAATGAATCCTGATTTAATCGGTTTTACAAGAAGAATTCGATCACCGTTCCGTCCGATCGGGTTTCTTTGATCCGTTGGTCGAGAGCATCATATTCGTGAGACGTCGTTTTCGGCGGGTTGATGCTGTCCGTTTCGGTCACGGAGGTGATCCGGCTCTTGTTGTCATACGCATAAAGATAGCTGTAGAGCAAGGTGCCGTATTTGTCAAAGATGTCCCGTTCCATCAAGTCTCCGGCGCCGTTGTAGCGGTTGAAGGTCATGTTGCCGGCGGCTGTTTTGCGGCGGGCCACCTGGTCTTGCTTGTTGTAGTTGAAGTAGGATTATTGACACTTTTACAGGTGGCTAATTATGAGCATATTTTACTTGTGCAAAAAGAACATCAATAATAATCCATAGCATTGGAAGTAAAAATAGAATAAAAAGGATAATAAAAATAACGAAACCAGTCTTTTGCCACAGTTCCTGTTTTTCCTGGAATTCCTCCAGGTCTCGCCAATTGCCTTTTTCCCATGCCCATTTACTTCCTTTAGCTCCTAATATAAATGGAACCATAATCCAACCGATAACAGGGAAGAAAACCCATAAAGAAAAATAGACCCGATGGAAAATCCCACAAATAAATGTAAGAAAAAAAGCGCCCCAATTCCATTTTTTCAATGCAATCTTTAATTCATTGTCCGTTTTTTGACTTGATTCTATATGCATTTATAGTCCTCCATATTTAAATAGACATATAGCACTCATAGTCTTCCCTATGAGTGCCTAAAAATCTATATTCTTATTTGGAAGGTTCTTTGCAAATATCTTGTATAAAATCCAAGACCTGTAATTGAAATTGTAGCTGTGCCAACTTTTTGGTAACTTTACATTGGGCTAGTATCAAGTGGAGCAATTACAAACTTCTATCACTACGTACCAATTTGAGGTTGTTTTACATTGGCTCGTTGCCATTGTTCCTAATATAAGGAATACAGGATTTAATATTTACTGCTGATTTCTTTTATTCTGTAGTAAAAATTTTTTATCAATATAATAGAAATAATCGCAATGGGTTCCCATTGAAAAAATCTACTTGCAAAAATAAGCCATGAGCCAAATAAAATAACCAACGCCCATAAATATTGAACCGGCTTTATTCAATCAACCTTCAAATAAATCATTCGCACTCCTAGTGCTCAAATTTATTTGAAGACTTTAAAGATCTTTCCCTCTTAATTTTTGACCCCAAATCTTACGTATTAGCGTAAAAACTGGGGATTCATAACATCGATCAGTTGGTATTTCTTTTTTTCTTTGATTGAGTTATTTTTAAAATGTATCTTGATAGTTAAGTAATCCGTTATAGTGATCACCATTTCATTATTGGAAAAAAACAGCAAGGTCACTCCTCTGATTGACATTTTTGCCGTAATCTTGAACTCCTCGAAATTTTCAACAACGGCTCCTCTGTAATCTTTTCTTAAACTGGGCGGTTGCTGGATGATCTGATGACTCAACAACAGGTTTTCGTATTGCTCAAAATCGTATTTCATCCACTCATTTTCATCTGGATCATATCCATTGAAAAACCAATCCTGTTGTAAGGAAGGAGTGACGATCGCGGATCCGTCAGGAAACAAAAGATGTTTCCCGATATTCAACCAGTCAAAGAAATCATTTTCCAATCGAAGCCAGTCTTCCGCGGAAAATGAAGGATGAGCATGCGGATTATGAACAGCTTCAATCCCCCAGGAATGATAGAACTCTTCAACTTGGTGCTGTTTTAAAATTGCTTCAGGCATTCCCAATAATAATGGCTCTGTGCCATTTCCCTCATTGTCCCAATCAAAAAAGGAGTACCGGACCAAGTTTTTTAAAAGTGTGTTTGTATTTAATCCTTTCATTGCAAGTCTACCCACCTGTTAGTTAACAAAGAGCTAGAGTCGTTGTTAACTATTTTGATGAAATTTCCTTCGCCATCCAAAGATGCTGTCAATTTCTTATTCGGCATCTTGGTTTAATTTCAAGCCGGCTTTAATCATTTATTTTTTGACACTTTTAAATCCTTCATAAAATTAGATGGTATTGTTGGGTTCGAAAACAGTGATGAGTCAATACACAAAAATTACTATTCGTAAGAAGAATTTTATGAAACCAACAAGCGGCTTTTCATTACATCCTTGGTATCCAAGCTCGTTTGCGACAAAGCATGCTTTGCAAACGAGACGAGTTTCGTTATTCAGTTAGTCCAATGTTTGGTTAAACGCCTGCCTATTTTGGCAAACACAACTTCGAACTTGATCAATTTAAACCTTTTTAAAGCATTTGATAAATAATTATTTAATAAAACTAAAATGAAAGTAATGCTAAAAATAGCAAGTCCCAACAGACCTGCACCATAGTCCTCGGAATCTACAGGAGATAAAAAGCTAAGTAAATAAGTAAAAAGAAAATAATAGATTGGGTAAGAGAAGAGGGTCAGAAATAGTGTAAAAGATCGAGAAAATGATCGATCCCTGCATTTTTTTATTGTGTAGATGAAACAGAAAATAACAGGAATAATAAATATGCAGCAAGATAAATAAAAATTTTCTTACAATTCATAGATGTGAAAACTCGAAATAGCGGACAAACAGTACAGTACAGCAATTAGTTGAGTAGTCCATATGTTTTTCATATTATTATCCTTTAATTTTATATTGGTGTGGTTTACTGTCTACCGGTAAGCCACATTCTCTGTAATCAACTGGTCATCAGGTTTTCGTAAAAAAAGGAAATTACAATCCGCCAGACCTCAGTATTTGATTAATCAACACGAGAAGTATTGATCTTGGCGACAGTAATAAACCCGTTTTCCACTACAGAAGCGTTATCAACAGACTTGTATTTTGTTACTTGTATTTCTTAATAACGACAATCATCATCCATATGAATAGCCCGCAAAGAAAGAGGCTTACTAACATAGCGAAGAATTGAAAGATGATAGTACCCCAAGCAATACTCAACTGGTTCACCTCACCGTCATATTTTAATTGCCCACTGAATCATGGGTGGGTTGGATAATACGTCCTTCCGGATCAGGGGTCTTGGTTTCATAGTTGCCATCGCTGTCGTAGGTATGGTACGCAGATACTCTAATTTAGAAAAAATCTTTCATCATTCAAAATATACAATTACCCCCATTACTATTCCGAATAAAAAAAATAGCAAACCAATACCTATAAAATTATATCCTCCAAAAAAAACGTCTAACAAAAAACTGACTAATAACGGTAAGTCGTGTGAATCTTCATATTTTTTGTTGATCCTTGATCCAAACCCCCAAAATACAATTACACCTATAAGACCAATCGTAATCAGAGCAACCCCGATAATATGTAGTACAAATTTATTCATATACATTCCTTATCTTTTTGGATAACAAGACCTCATTTACCACTAAAACATTAAGGTAAATGAGGTCTTCTATTTTTACATTTATCGTCGCTGAGCTAATCGCAAATAGTAAATCCCTAAGTTAAGATGCTTTATGACTGAATATATCCGGACATACCTATAGACAAAAGATATAACAGTTAAGGCATCTAGAGTTGTAATTACATTAAAGGTTTCAGCAGAAATAAGAAGCGTAGAAGCCAAAAATCCCAAGGTCCATCTTACTGAGCGTTTACGAATATTAAGTTGCCAACCCCATACTATATTAAATAAATTCCATACTGCCAAAGATATATGCCAAAAACCAATCTTTGCTAATCTCCATGAAAATCTGCTATTTGGATCTATATTTAAAATAGGGTTGTTCTCTGTATAAACATACCTATTCAAACTCAACGGCTCATCATCAAACCCTTGGAACGTATCCCTTTCAAAAATCTCCCCGTATCCGGAAGATACGCCCGGCTTGTTCACGGATTATGCCGGAACCATCACACTGGAAGCCGGCAACAAGATCAAGGCTTGGCTCATTGACGGAGAAGAGGTCAAATCCTATACCGAGATCAAGCGTGAGGCGATTGAATACATCAGCCAAATGGCGGAAACGTATCCGCAAGTCGCTTCCCAGTTGAAAGAGTTGGAGCAGAAGAAAAAAGAGGAGATTGGGATTTGGACGTACCAAGAAGTGATGGATTACAAAGCGCGAATCGAGAAAGCGGAACCCGCTTTGTTGAGCAAAAAGATTATTGCCTTGGCGAAGAAACAGCCGGAAGTCGCCGACAAGGTGAAGCAGATGCAAGAAAAACTGGGCAAGAAGTTTGATCAGTTCACCTTGGAAGAAATGCGCCAAGTCTTAGCTTAAAAAAAGGGGAGGAAAAGATCTTATCCGTCTCCATGTTTCAGCCATGATCAACGGGAGGGGGAAACCCCTCCTCACTGGAGGTGACATCATGAAAGAGCGACTCAGCCGATACCTTCGTGAATCGGAGAAGAAGACGAAGGCGGAAGCGCTCCTGTGGCTGCTGCTTCATGTTCAGAATCAACCGCTTCTGATTCTGGATGAAGCATTGGCGCAGGAATGGGGCTGGACGGCAGAAGCGGTCATATCGTTTCTGGAGGAGCTCCACCCGGATTTCGAGGTGGATACAACCAGAAAAGGTTGGCTCGTGATTCAACAATTCGTTGAACAGAACCAGTTTGTATTCCCAACAACCCAAGCGAAGTTAACCAGGGGTAAGTTCGGAGATACGTGTAAAATATAAAGTTTGAAATAGAATTTTTTCCAAATCGCAATAACACCGGTTACCTTGACGTTTTACGGAAAAGGAACCGGTTATTTCATGCTCACTATGCCACGATGCCCATTGGCAAGATTAGTTGTGGTTTTGAGGGCTCGGGTGCGTTGTCCATGTTAATTATATAGTCACCAAAGCGCTTAATGTGACTGGTCATGTAAGAGCTTAAAGCGGCCACAGCTTCACTTTCAATGCCGTATCCTTTAATAGGGTAAGGGTGCTTTTTTGTAATTCGTTTGGATTTACTTTTTTTGGCCTTTGAATAAAAGATAAAGTGTATCGATAAGCTGCATAATTACAAACACAGCAATATATTTTCCGATTGACCATAAAGTAATATATACTACTACTGAACCAATTAGCACACAAATAACCAGTGTCCAAATAGATTTTTTAATAAAAGCCCATATAGAGATGGCTATTGAGATTGCAAAAATTATTAATGATAAAGGACCAGCGATGTCCCAAAAGTCATACCCATAGCCCATGCCCTCAACTCCTAGATCAAGTCCAAAATTATGTGTAAATTTCCACGGTCAGAAAAAGTCGGCGTTCAACTTATGCGTGTGACTTTTGGCTGAGGTTTTTCTTTGGATTTTCG
>NZ_JAECVZ010000023.1:0-47314 GCF_016055135.1 Thermoactinomyces sp. CICC 10521
GTTGTTGTAGCCTGTACGCTCTTGCTTGATTCCGGCGTCTTGTAAAGCTTTGACATAACGGCGGCTGGTCATTTGGCATCCATTGTCACTGCGGATCGTCAGGCCACGGCCTTTGACCCCATGAGGAAAACGGTTTTCCAACGCCTGGTTGACAGCAGAAAGAAGCTCATCGGTTCTGCAGAACCGTGAGAAGGAATAGCCTACGATTTCTTTGTCATAAGCGTCGATGACGGCAAACAGGTAACCCCAGCCATCACGCCCACACCATATCTTCGTCATGTCGACTTGAAAATGCTGATTTGAGCCGGTGACCGGGATCCGACCCGATTGCTTTTTTCTACTCGCCGTAACTGGTGATGAAATTGATGATGTTATTGGCCAGACGAACCGGATGATTATATAAGGGTTTCCCCTCTTTTTCCTGGTACATGGGAATCCCCTCTTGATCAAACGCCGTGTGTTTCGGAATCAAATCTGCGGGTTTGGGCAATCGGTAGACCTCCGTCGCTTCTGCCCTTTCTGTCCAAACGGTTCCGATTCCCAGACATTTTATTGCCGTCAAATGAGAGATCAAAGGTTCCCGGAGAAAAAAACGGAAGCGGGGAGGGGGCAAAGGTTTTGCCGGAGAGGTGCTTGGATGTCATCAGAGAGGATTGTCCTTGAGGGGGAAATGCCCATGCTGCCGATAACCTAAGACAGGATTATCTCACTGATGGAAAGCGAATCGTAGAGCAAGGGTCGCACGAAGAACCTTTTATGCCGGATTCGCAGATAGAACAACACAACAAAGAACCTGGAACATGATTGTCCAGGTTTCCTTTTAACCCTGACATCAACTCTCTTGTCCCCGGTTGGTGCCAAACATCCAAAGCCTGATACAAAGATCGAGTAAAAATAAATCATCCGGGTTATCAAGGAGCGCCCTGTGATGGATTCGATCTTTTTCAGCCGATATAACAGGGTATGCCTGTGGAGACCCAAAGCACGTGATGTTTGGCTCACGTTACCCTAGTTGAGGATGTAAAGGGACAGGGTTTGAAGCAAGTCAAGCTTCCGCTTGCGATCATAATCCACTAATGTGCCAATTGTAGATTGGATAATCTCCTGCATGTCGGGATTGTTGGCAAGAGTTAAAAGAACCCGGTAAATGCCGGTGTTTGCATAGGTGCTGCGATGTCCCGCCCCTTTCTGGCGGCGGCCGAGATCCAGTGCAATTCTCGCCTCGTCGAAACTGTCATGGAACGTTTTCACTCCGGCATGGTTTTCACCAATGCCCCAGGAAATGACCAGGCCCGGCAGCAGTTTATTTAGCCTTTTGTCTGCAAGGTCAAGAAAGTGATTCACTGAGTTATTAATCCGGTTTAGAGGTGTTTCCAGAAAGATAATCAGTTTATCCTGTTGATAGGTGGTCATTGTTTTCCGTTGCAAGGCTTCCCCGGCTTTTTTCAGTTGTTCTTCGATCAAGCGAATGATTTGGGGCAGCCAGTGTTCGAAGGATGGTTGATCTGATCTTTCCTTGTACATTTTTTTCCGAATTTTCAGTAAATCCAAGTATGCAAACATAGGGAACCTGGAGGTTAAAATCGAGAGACTTTGCCCGTGATAAAACCATGTCCCAAGAGTCGACTTCACCCTTGGCCAAGTTCCAGACAAACTCATCCTTCAGTCGCATCTCTGTTTCCAATATCGCGTATTCGCGTTGAAACCATAATGCGATTGCAGTCAAGATGTGTTCTGAAACAGATTCCTTGTCATAGCTTCGAACCGATTCTGCTGATGGTCCATCCCGGGGAGTAATAAGCAAATAGCCTTGCAGCTTGTCTTCAGATTTGATTTTTAATTGCACCATGGAATTTTCCGGCAGATGAGGCGGGCATTTCTCTTGGGTTAATTTACCTGGGGAGTGAGAACGGAAGTCCCATTTCTCCAACCAGTCATTGGCATCATGGCTTTTGCCTTTAATCGTTCCGTCTTTATCCATGATTACAACAGGGCTGCCAATCTCTTGACGGATTACATCGGCGGCGTCCGACAGGGAACCTCTGTTAAGAAAAAGGTGCAGCAATTGCTTTTGCAAATCCCCGGAACGTTTTAATAACCCACGATGCCAATGGTGAATGCCACTCAATACAGCTTGAATAATATCAGTAAAGCGGATGCTCCAGGGCAATTCAACAATGGGAAACTCATGTTCTTCAGCCAGTTGCAGCACTTCCTGGGGTATTTTCTGAACATATCGGCCCAAAGCGATGGCCATCCCTGAGGCACCGGATTCAATCACATCCCGTACAAAGTTTTGAAAAACAGTGAGATCCTCGTTGCATCCGATTGCTGTACTCAAGACAAATTCATTTTTACGAATATATTTTTCGACTGGATATTCCATCACAGAAATCCACTTGACAGGATAGTTCTTTAGTTGATTTACGGCTGTTCTTACTTTTGCAGGTTTTAAAATGTCGAGTTCCAACACTTCTTTCATTGTAAACTGCATAAGGAACCTCCGTATTTATTTTTGGTTGAGTATCACCCCGGTTGTCCAAAGCTTGATGCTGAGTTCCAGCAAAAACAGATCATCCGGATCAACCAGGGAACGGCCTGTCAATGATTCGATCTTGCGGAGCCGATAAAGGAGGGATTGCCGGTGAAGGTTCAGGGCCCGTGCGGTTTGGCTGACATTTCCCTGATTGCGGATGTAGGCGGTCAGTGTATTCATAAGATCCAGGCCTCGCTGATTCTCATAATCAATCAGGGCTCCGATGGTGGATAATGTGATCTCCTGCATTTCCGGATTGCTTGCCAGGGTTAGCAATGCCCTGAAAAGTCCTGTATTGGCGTAGGTACTCCGGTGGCCGGGTCCTTTTTGACGGCGCCCGATATCGAGTGCAATTCGGGCATCGTTAAAGCTTTCACGAAAAGTCCTCACTCCGGCGTGATTTTCACCGATTCCCCATGACATGACCAGTCCGGGCAAAAGTTTTACCAGCCTTTTCTCCACCAGGTCAAGAAATTCTTCCACTGTCTGCTGGATCTGATCTGGCGGCACTTCCAGAAAGAGAATAAACCGGTCCCGTTGATGAGTGATCATTGTTTTTCGTTGCAGTGCTTCCCCGGCTTGGATCATCAACTCTTCCATGGAACGGGTCATTCCGAAAAACCAGTGTTCAAATGATGTCTCATCTGATTTCGCCTCTTTGAAGATCGCTTCCATGTTTTCAGGAAAGCCGAGAATGCAGACGTAGGGAAGTAAGACATTATAATCGAGTGACTTGGCCCGTGAAAGAACCTTGTCCCAGGAGTCGAAATCCCCTTGGGCCAGAGTCCAGACAAAATCATCTTTCAATCGCATCTTGGTTTCTTCGATGGCGTCTTCCCGTTGAAACCACAGTGCGACAGCGGTTAAAGAATGTTTCCAAAGAGGATCTTTCTCAATGGCCAAAAAAGAGTCTGCCGGGATTTCGGAAGGAAGGGAAAAGAGTAGATATCCCTGCAATTTGTTGGAGGTTTGGATCTTCAATTGCATGATGGAATCTTCAATTGCATGAAGGTTTCCAACTTCACTTTCAGGAGCGGAAGGAGGGAAGCAACGTTCCCATTTGTTCAGCAATGGTTCTGATTCACTGCTCTTTCCTTTGACCGTTCCTTTTTTATCGACGATGACAACCGGACTCCCCAATTCCTGATGAATGGCTTCTGCGGCATCGGAAAGGGTTGCCCCGTGGAGAAAAAAGTTGAGCAGTTTTTTTTGCAATTCTTCGGAACGTTTTAACGAGGCCCTGTACCAATTGTGCAAAACGCTTAACACGGCTTGGGTTATATCCGCAAACCGGATTTCCCACGGAATTTCAATGATCGGGAATTTGCAGGTTTCCGCGAGATGGAGAATTTCCTCCGGAATCTCCGTGACGTGGCGTCCTGTGGCAATCACAAGGGCTGCCGCTTGTGAATGGATTATATCCTGCACAAACTTCAGAAACAGATTGACATCCTTTCCACAGCCGATTGCGGTTGTCAGGACAAGTTCGTTTTTTTGTACGAAATCCTCGACCGGCATTTCAATGACCGAGACGGACACCACGGGTCGCATGTGCAACAGGTTTTCGGCCGTCCGTACTTTTGCGCCTTTTATCACGTCGATGTTCATCACGTCTCTGACGGTTAATTGCATAACAAATCCCACCTTTCAGGCGGTATTTCCGTAAAAATCCGTATCATTCAGTTGAGTTGCAAACGGATAAAAGGTGAGGTTGCTTTCAAATGGACGGCAAGATCCACGTTGCAACCGGTCAGAACAACAGCGATCCGTCCGCCGGGTTTGGTTATCTTTTTATTTAAAAGAGCGCCGACTCCCACCGCGGCGGCCCCTTCAACCACCATGCGATGTTTCTCAAAAATACAGGCCATACCTTCAGCGATCGCCTCTTCCGGAACAAGCACCGCCTCATCCATATATTGCTGAACCATGTAAAACGTGTATTTGTTATCTTTGCCGATTCCTCCCGACAGACTGTCGGCAAGGGTATCCTGTTCTTCGATTACCAAAGGTTTCCCTGCTTTCAGGCTTTCGTACATCACCGCACTGTGTTCCATTGATACACCGATAACCCTGATGTCAGGATTGTTTGTTTTGAGAGCCAGTCCCAAACCGGAAATCAATCCCCCTCCGGATAAACCGGCAATCGCCAGATCCAAGTCCGGAAGATCATCCAATAATTCAAGGCCGATCGTTCCCTGGCCGGCAATGATATGGGGATCATCAAAAGGTTCAATCACAGTGAGACCCCGCTCATTCTGCAGTTGGTAACAGCGAGTCCTGGCGTCATCCTGTCCGTCACCATAGATTTCAAGCTGAGCTCCTGTTTTGAGGATCGCATCCACTTTAGCTTTCGGAACCCGTTTGGAGATGCAGATGACCGCCTGAATGCCCAGTTGCCTTGCAATGTAAGCTACTGCCAGGCCATGGTTCCCGGTGGAATATGTGGTAATGCCGCGTTCTTGCTCATCCGGGCTGAGACTGAGTATTTTATTGGCCGCCCCTCTTATTTTGAAGGAGCCTGTTTGGTGCATGTTTTCCAGCTTCAGGTAGACGGAGGCATCCGTCAGTGAGGACAAAACGGGCGAGTAAATCAGAGGCGTCTTTTTTACAATCGTGGAAATGCGTTTACGTGCTTCCCATACATCCCGCATGGTCACGGGCTTGACTTGTTGTGAAGGCAGATGGTTCATGACGAAGCCCTCCTTGTATGGAATGGGTGAAGCTTTTGCTGTTGCGAGCATCAATAATTTTTATAAATAGAATAGTAATTATATAAGTTATCCGAATAATATGATTGTACATAATGATAATTATAGGGTCAATTATATAAATTGACTATAACAAATCAAAAACATTCTTACAAAATAGAAGATGAGATCCCGAGGTGGATCATTTATTATTCATTTAGAAAGTTATACTGGAGCAGACAGGAGAAAGGGAGTTGAACGATGCCGGCATTTCCTCTTTCTGAATATATGGAAAGAATCAAAAAGACCAAACAAAGGATGGCTTCACAAGGGATTGAAGTGTTAATCGTGACCGATCCGGCCAATATGAATTACCTCTCCGGGTATGATGGATGGTCTTTTTATGTTCACCAGTGCCTTTTGCTGATCATTGATGAGGAACAACCGTTTTGGATCGGCCGTGGGCAGGATGCCAATGCGGCTAAAGTAACCACATGGCTCACTTCCGACAATATCATTCCTTACAGCGATGATTACGTCCAATCGACAGCCAAGCATCCAATGGATTTTGTCTCAAACATTTTAAAAGAAATCGGACAGGCCAATCGAACCATCGGGGTGGAAATGGATACTTATTACTTTACGGCCAAATGTTATGAATCTCTCAGAAACGGTTTGCCGAACGCACGGTTTACTGATGCCACTTCGTTGGTAAATTGGGTGAGAATCGTCAAGTCGGAGCAGGAAATCAACTATATGAAAAAAGCGGCCAAGATCGTGGAAAACGCGATGCGGATTGGCCTTGAATCGATCGTAGAAGGATCAAGGGAGTGTGATGTGGTCGCAAAAATCAGTCAAGCGCAAATCAGTGGTACGGAAGAATTCGGAGGAGATTACCCGGCAATTGTCCCCCTGTTGCCATCCGGAGAAAAAACGTCAACTCCGCATCTGACATGGACCGATGAAAGATATAAAAAAGGAGACCCGGTGATCCTTGAGCTGGCAGGTTGCTATAA
The DNA here is from genome assembly GCF_016055135.1 of Thermoactinomyces sp. CICC 10521. NCBI lineage: Bacteria > Bacillati > Bacillota > Bacilli > Caryophanales > Thermoactinomycetaceae > Thermoactinomyces > Thermoactinomyces sp. CICC 10521. The sequence continues at coordinate 6,240 of NZ_JAECVZ010000023.1, forward strand.
ACGTTATCATTGCCCATTGGCGAGAACAGCGGTGATTGGGGAACCGCCGCAGAAAGTGAAGGATTTGGCCGATGTTGTAGTGGAAGGAATCCAAGCTGCATTAGATGTCATTCGGCCGGGAGTTACCTGTGAAGAAGTTGAAGCCGCCTGGAGAAAAAGCATTGCGAAAAACGGATTTAAAAAAGATTCCCGAATCGGTTACGCGATGGGGCTTAATTATCCTCCGGATTGGGGAGAGCATACGGCAAGCCTGAGACCGGGTGACAAAACGATTTTGGAACCGAACATGACGTTTCATATGATTCCGGGCATTTGGCTGGATCATTATGGAGTGGAGATAAGCGAATCTTTCCGGGTAACGGAAAACGGTTGTGAGGTATTGGCTGATTTTCCGCGTCAGCTGTTCATCAGGTAGGTTGATGAGTGAAAAGGTGGAGAAGGGGGTTGGATAAAGATGATCATCTTTCATGAACGGGAAATCCGTGAGGTTGTGCAAATCAACAACAGAGCCATTGCGGTTGTCGAAGAAGGATTCACCAGTCTTGCAACCCAAAAAGTGGCCATGCCCCCGATCATGCGGGTGGATGTTCCGGAGAACAACGGGGAAGTGGATGTAAAAACCGCCTATATTCCCGGATGGGATCAGTTTGCGATTAAGGTATCCTCGGGATTCTTCAACAATTATCAAAAAGGACTGCCGAGTCTGAGCGGGATGATGTTGCTGATGAACACGGAGACGGGGATACCGGAGGCCGTGCTGCTGGATAACGGTTACCTGACAGATGTACGCACTGCTGCTGCGGGAGCGATCGCGGCCAAGTATCTTGCCCGGGAAAATCCGGATACTGTAGGCGTAATTGGAGCCGGTGCCCAGGCTCGTTATCAGATGATAGCGCTGAAGCAAGTGCGCAATTTTAAGCGGATTATGGTCTACGGACCTACTCAAAGCCGGGTTGAGCAGTATGCCAAAGAGATGGAAGAGATGCTGGGTGTGAAGGTGAAAATCGCCCGCAGCCCGGAAGAGGTAGTCAAAGAAAGTGAAGTGGTGGTAACGACAACACCTTCCAGATCGCCCGTGATCAAAGCTGAATGGCTTCATCCCGGCCTTCATATTACCGCGATGGGTTCCGATGCCGAGCATAAACAGGAACTGGAGGCCAGTGTCTTCAGTCAGGCGGATTTGTTGGTCTGCGATGTGAAATCCCAATGCTTCCGCCTTGGCGAACTTCATCACGGGTTAGAGCAAGACACGATTTCTCGGGAAAGCGAGATTGTCGAACTTGCAGAAATCACTTCCGGTATGAAAAGTGGACGAACCGATGAGCGTCAGATCACGGTTTGCGACTTGACGGGAACGGGCGTACAAGATACCGCGATTGCAGTGTTCGCCTATGACCAGCTGTCGGCAAGGGGACTCGGGATGCGGTTTGACTAATCGGGAAAAAAAGATAAATGATCAGGGAGAGAAGACAAATGGAGCAGAAGTTTAATGAAGTGCAAGTTGGTACAAAAGCGGTCTGGGCAGGGGAAAAAGAAGTTCTTGTTCACGGAGCGACGCAAGTTCCGGTTGTGGTCAGTGTCGCTTATAACTACGATGACATGGATCACTGGTACGATGTAGCGGTTGGAAAAGCGCCAGGACACATCTATGGACGCAATACCAATCCGACTGTACAGGCATTTGAAGAAAAAGTCCGTGTGCTGGAAGGAGCAGAAGCCGCGACAAGCTTTTCGACCGGGATGGCAGCGATCAGCAACACGCTCTACACCTTTCTGCGGCCGGGAGATCGCATTGTTTCCATCAAAGACACTTATGGCGGTACAAACAAAATCTTCACCGAATTTCTGCCGCAGATGGGGATCGAAGCGGTTTTATGCACTACAGGTGACCATGAGGAAATCGAGGCAGAGGTGGCAAAAGGATGCAAGATCCTGTACCTCGAATCTCCGACCAATCCAACAGTAAAGATCACAGACATCAAACGAATGGCGAAGGCCGGGAAAGAAGTCGGCGCACTCGTTGTTGTGGACAATACTTTTGCCACTCCGATTAACCAAAACCCGTTGCAATTGGGAGCCGATCTCGTCATCCACAGTGCTACCAAATTTTTGGGCGGTCACGCTGACGCCTTGGGCGGAGTCGTTTGCGGTTCAAAAGAGCTTGTCCAAAAAATTTATCACTATCGCGAAATCAACGGGGCAACGATGGACCCGTGGGCTGCCTACCTCATCTTGAGAGGAATGAAGACGCTGAAACTTCGCGTGAAGCAGCAGGAGAAGAATGCGATGTCTCTGGCCCGGTGGCTGCAAAAACAAGAGTTGGTGGAATCCGTCTACTATCCGGGCTTGACGGACCATGTCCATCATGAGATCGCGAAGAAGCAAATGCGCGGATTCGGAGGGATGCTCAGCTTTGCCTTAAAGGGCGGCATGGATGCAGTAAGAATCCTGCTGCCCAGATTGAAATATGCCAACAGGGCCGCAAATCTGGGAGCCGTGGAAACAACATACGGTCCGGCACGCACGACAAGCCATGTGGAGTGCACACCTGAAGAACGCGCCGCAATGGGGATCCCCGACGGTCTTGTTCGCATCTCGGCGGGTATTGAAGAAACCGAGGATCTTATTGCAGATCTTGAGCAGGCATTTAAATATTTGGAAAGCCATTTTCAACCTTCATCTGTGGAATAAAAGTTCAAAACGGGCAGCAGGTGGACTGCCCGTGAACCCTAATATCCCAACTAAAGTTTCAAGGGGAGAGGCCCATTGGCAACAAGAGTTCCATCCATGGCCGAAAGAGCAGAGGCCATTTCCGACCGAATCACACAGTGGCGGCGAAGAATTCATGCGAATCCGGAACTTAGTTTTCATGAGTTTGAAACATCGAGATTAGTAGCCGACATTTTAAAAGAAATACCAGGAATGCAAGTAAAAACGGGTGAGGGTCTGCCGACGGCTGTTGTCGGCACATTGACAACGGGACAAGGTCCTGTGATTGCGATTCGGGCAGACATGGATGCCTTGCCGATCCGTGAAGATACGAACCATGCTTTTCGTTCCCGGAATGAGGGGGTGATGCATGCCTGTGGTCATGATGCCCATACCGCAATCCTCTTGGGAGTGGCGCATCTGTTATCAGATAGCTTTCAAAATGAAAAGATTCAGGGAACCGTAAAATTTATTTTCCAACCGGCGGAAGAAACGACCGATGACAAAGGCCTGACCGGTGCCCGGTACATGATGAAAGCCGGTGTTCTGGATGGAGTGGACTGTGCGATTGCTCTGCACATGTGTCCGGAAAACCCCGTGGGGGAAGTCCGGGTGCATGATGGGTACAGCATGGCCAATGTCGATGTATTTGAAGCAACCATTTTTGGTACGGGAGGCCACGGAGCGTATCCGCATTTGGGGACAGATCCTGTCTGGATGCTCGGACCTGTACTTCAGGCCTTGCATGGAATTGTGTCCCGAAAAGTTTCCCCGCTTGAACCGGCTGTAATCAGCGTCGGGCAAATACATGCCGGCTCGGCCAGCAATATCATACCGTCCGAGGTATACATCCAGGGAACGATGCGCAGCTATGATCCTGCTGTGAGGGAATTATTGATTTCGGAATTGGACAAGGCCTTTTCCGTTGTCACTCTCCTGGGCGGAGAGTATAAGTTGGACGTCAACCGGGGAGAACCGGCTTTAAAGAACGATCCGGCCGTAAACCGATGGATTGAAACGACGATTCGGGACTTGTATCCGGAATGCCGGTTGATTAAAACTCCCTTTGGATTGGGCGGAGAGGATTTTTCCTGGATGACACAAGCGATTCCGGGAGCGATGTTTTTTTTGGGATGTGCCTTGCCGGACGGAGTGAAAAAAGAGCTTCATACACCGATATTTGACATCGATGAAAGATGCCTTCCGATCGGGGCAGCGATCTTGGCCGAAACGGCCAGACGCTTTTTGACAGGGCACTATCTATTGGAGAAATGATGCTGAAGAGGTGGATCAGGTGGCACACAAAATTGCGTTGATCGGTTTTGGAACAGTGGGGCAGGGACTGGCTGAAATCCTTCGCGACAAAGGGGAGATTTTGCGCGAAAGTCTCGGATTTGATGCGAAAATTGTTGCCATATCCGATCTGATGAAAGGTTCTGTTTATCAACCTGACGGACTGGATTTGAATGAAGTCTTGCGGGCGGTTAAAGAGACGGGCAGAGTGGATGCTTACCCGGACAAGCCGGGGTTGGTGAGAGGATGGGACAGTTTTCGAACCATTCGTGAGAGCAATGCTGATACGATCGTTGAGATTACTTTCACCGATGTGAAAACCGGACAACCGGCCATCGATCATTGCAAAGCAGCCTTCGAATGCGGCAAGAATGTCGTGATGAGCAATAAAGGACCGGTCGCTTTAGCGTATCAGGAATTGGTTGAATTGGCGAAAAAGAACGGTGTGCGCTGGGGATTTGAAGGGACTGTCATGAGTGGGACTCCTGCCTTGCGAATGCCGCTCGTCTGCCTGGCCGGAAATGATATTCGTCAAGTGAAAGGGATTTTGAACGGAACGACCAACTATATTCTGACCAAAATGGAAGATGGCTTAACCTATCAAGAAGCTTTGGCCGAAGCACAAGCTCTTGGCTATGCGGAAGCGAATCCGGTAAACGATGTCGAAGGCTATGATGCTCAGTATAAAATTACGATTCTGGCCAATCTGGTCATGAATGTGCCGCTGAGAAAAGAACAGGTGGAATGTACGGGAATCTCCCATTTGACGCCGGAAGATATCATGTGGGCAAAATCACGGGGCAAGCGCTGGAAACTGATCGCTTCGGCAAGAAAAGAAGGTGATCAGGTGGTGGCAAAGGTAGAGCCGGAAACGATTCCGCTCCACGATCCGCTGGCCGGGATCATGGGCGCAACCAATGCGGTTACCTTTGATTGTGATCTGGCAGGCCCGATTACCCTTGTAGGTGCAGGAGCGGGCCGTACGGAAACCGGGTTTTCCATTTTGATTGATTTGATCAACATCGACCGTGGACAAATCTAGATTGGTGATGTTTGTAAAAACAGAAATGAAAGGTGGTTCAAAAGTGGTCATGTCTGTGGCGAAAATCCAGGGTAAAAAGATGTTTCTCGCAGGCGAATGGGTCCATCGGCACCGTCTCATCGAGGTTCGCGATCCAAAGGATAACAGTTTGATCACAACCGTTCCGGCTGCCGGGGTAAACGATGTCCTGTATGCGATCGAAGAGGCAAAAGAGGGAGCGAAAATTGCCGCAGCCATGCCGGTTCATGAGCGAATCGCCGTGTTAAACCGTGCGGCCGATCGGATTGCCGCAAACAAGGAAGAATACGCGCTGACCATCGCCCGTGAAGGAAGCAAGACAATCAAGGAAGCAAGAAAAGAGGTTGCCCGTTGCATCGAGACGCTTCGCCTCAGCGCGGAAGAAGCGAGACGGATCAATGGGGAAACGATCCCTTTTGACCAGATGCCGGGAAATGAAAACCGCATTGGATATTATTACCGCTTTCCGATCGGGATTATTGCGGCGATCACTCCGTTTAATGATCCTCTGAATTTGGTGGCACATAAAGTCGGTCCGGCCATCGCCGGGGGAAATGCCATTATCGTCAAGCCGGCCACTGTTACGCCGCTCAGTGCATTGCTGTTGGCTGAAGCTTTTGATCAGGCCGGGCTGCCTCCCAAAGTGCTGTCCGTGATTACAGGCTACGCAAATGAAATCGGTGATCCGCTGGTGACGCACCCGGACGTTCGCATGATCTCTTTCACAGGTGGAATGTCCACTGGAGAGGCAATTGCCCGGAAGGCGGGTTTGAAAAAGATCGCCATGGAGCTCGGTTCCAATTCTCCTGTGATCGTATTGAGCGATGCTGAAATTGATGATGCTGTCGAGTCAACGGTTTCGGGCGCTTTTTGGGCTGCCGGGCAAAATTGTCTCGGTGTGCAGAGAGTTTATGTCGAAGAAGCGGTCTTTGAAGAGTTTAAAGAGAAATTTGTGGAGCGGACCAAGCAATACCGGATTGGCGATAAGTTGCTTGAAGATACGGATATGGGCCCGATGATCACTGACAAAGAAGCGATTCGGGTTGAAAACTGGGTCAATGAGGCTCTGGACAAGGGAGCGACCCTGTTGTGCGGCGGCAAACGCGAAGGAGCCTTTTATATGCCGACGGTTCTGACTGATTTGCCGGACAATTGCACACTGGCCAAAGAAGAAGTGTTTGGTCCGGTTGTCACGCTGTATCCTGTTCGGGATCTGAATGAGGCAATACAGGAATCCAACCGTGTCCACTACGGTCTGCAGGCCGGTATTTTCACCCGTGATTTGGAAAAAGCTTTTGAGGCGATCCAACGAATGGAAGTCGGTGGCATTATGGTCAACGACAGCAGTGATTACCGGATCGATGCCATGCCGTTTGGAGGCGTGAAAGGTTCCGGACTGGGTCGTGAGGGAATCAAGTTTGCCCTTCAGGAAATGACAGAACCGAAAGTCGTTTGTTTCAAATTGGCCAAAAATAAATTATAAAAATGGTTTCTGCCGTTAATGTGTATGGTTTGCCTCAGTCAAAGACAGCGGCCCCCGTATCTGCGTGCGGTTTTCGGCCGTGATCAGAAAGCGCTTTCATGACTCTTGAGCTAAGATGCAAAATCACTGAATCTAAGCTGATCCGCTGTAGAGCCATTGTAAAACCCGCATCGTTTGGCAATACATTCCGAACAGGGGTTTTACCATGGCTCACTTCTTTTTACGGGCCCATGATTTGACCGATTCTATTGTATAAATTGTCGGGTATTCATTTTTTGTTTTCATACAATTTACAGATTGATTTGTATTTTTGCTGCCTGTATTCTATGTTAAAAGAATATTTGAATAACGTCAAATAATCAATCCTGTGAAGGAGGTATGAATCTTACGGAAATATCATGAAGGTTGCGTTTTCGTCCTGACCCGGCAAAGTCACATCCTTTTGTCATCGGACAGATGCTGGTGATGAATCATCAGTTTTTACTGACAAAGAAAAATGTAAACGCTTTCTCTCTGGTTTATCACGAATTCATCCCTTCTCAACGGGGAGAGGGATCGTGAAATCTCCAATGAAAGGATGAAGGCAATGTCAACGTCTTTAGTCGATGATGCTCCCCTGACATCATTTCATAAAAGGTTAACCCTTTATACCACCGGAGGCCCGTTTTTGGATGGTTATATTTTAAGTATTATCGGAGTTGCTTTGATGCAACTTGGCCCGCAGTTTCATTTAACTGCTTTTTGGTCCGGACTCATTGGAACATCCACCTTGGTCGGTCTTTTCTTGGGCGGATTGATTTTTGGCTATGTAACGGATTTGGTTGGTCGCCATGTGATGTACACGATCGATTTGGCGGTTATTTTAATTTTTTCCATATGGCAAGCATTTGCGGACAGCCCTTTGGAACTGGCCATTCTCCGATTTATCCTTGGCGTCGCGGTAGGAGCGGATTATCCAATTGCTACATCGTTGTTGGCCGAATTTGCTCCACGGAAACATCGTGGAATGATGTTGGGAATTTTACAGGCCATGTGGTATTTTGGAGCTTTGGTCGCTTATCTCGTCGGTTACTTATTATTGGCGACAGGACCGGATGCCTGGCGCTGGATGTTGGCAAGCAGTGCGATTCCGGCATTTGCTCTCATCTTTATGCGTTGGGGTACTCCTGAATCTCCGCGATGGCTTATCAAGAAAAATCGGATCGATGAGGCACGCGAGGTTGTTAAAAAGGTGTACGGACCGGATGCGGATATCACGGATCTGGAATCACAAACGAAAAAATGGGGATTTAGAGCATTGTTTCAACGGGAGTATTTAAAACGAACGCTCTATGTCGGGTTGTTTTGGATGCTTCTGATTACACCGTCGTTTGCGTTATCCACATTCGGGCCGGAAATCTTGCAGGTTTTGAATATGAAACAACAAGGGGCACCTTTCATTGGAACAGCCGTTATCAGCTTGTTTTTTCTCCTTGGTGATATTCCGGCGTTATGGTTAATCAATAAACTGGGCCGGCGTCGTCTCGTGATCTGGAGTTTTGCCATCATGACATTGGGACTGCTTATTATTGGTGTACTTCCGGATGCTTCAGCATGGATTATTTTTACAGGGTTTGTTATATATGCATTTTTTTCCGGCGGGCCAAGCATATTAACCTGGATTTATCCAAACGAACTTTTCCCAACCGAAGTCCGGGCTTCAGCCGTCGGTGTCGCAACGGCAATCAGTCGTATCGGATCATTTATTGGAACCTTTCTTGTGCCGTTTGGCATTGTTTCCATAGGTATTGGTCCAATGGTACTGATCGGTGCCGGTTTAACGTTTTTGGGGTTCCTGATCTCAGTCGCATGGGCTCCTGAAACAACTGGCCAAACACTTGATGAAGCAAGTTCAGCGGAAAATCCAAATTCCTTATCCCAAAAAGAGAGAGTTTTAAGCGGCAATCAGACCAAATAGTTAATCGGAAGGGCGTTGGCAGGGAAATAGAATGGAACAATCCGTTTGACCACATCCAGACGGCTTTTTTTGACCATATTTTCCTCCGAAAACCATAAACATTAATGAAGCCTTCTTCTTAAGCGGAAGAAAAGGAGGGAGAGGATGGTCGCTCTAAATCCGGATCAGATGCTTTCCATCGTTCGCAGTGGTTTGGGTCGAACTGAAAAACGGAAAAAGGTTTTGATTGTCGGCGCCGGCATGGCAGGGTTGGTAGCCGGTCTCTTGCTGAGGGAAGCAGGGCATCTGGTAAAGATTCTGGAAGCTTCGGAGAAGGTAGGTGGAAGGGTTCTCACATTTCGTTCTCCGTTTACCCCCGGTTTGTATTTTAATGCCGGGGCGATGCGGATTCCCAGTACGCATCGCCTCATTTTTGAATATATACGGAGATTTAATCTGTCTGTAATTCCGTTCATTAATTCGACTCCGGAAGACTGGATCTACGTAAACGGCGTTCAGATTCGACGCAGGCAGTATCAAGAAAATCCGGATCTCCTCGGAATCCCGGTGGCCCCGAAAGAGCGGGGGAAAACCGCCGAGCAATTGGTAAGAGGAATTTTGCGCTCCGTTGAGTCGGTTTTACGGCGGTCTCCTCAAAAAGACGGGCGGAATATAACCAAACAAATGGGAATGTTTCCATTCGATACATTTTTGAAGATAAACCCTTATGGGATCACATTGTCTTCCGAAGCCGTCGAAATGATCCGAATCATTTTGGATGTGCAGGGTTTGTCTGAGCACTCTTTTCTGGATGTTATCCGGATTTTGAATGATTTTTTGGATCCCCGTATCCGGTATTTGCATATTGAAGGCGGAATGGATCGACTTCCTTATATGTTTTATCAACAGTTGAAGAACCACATTCATTTTCATCGGAAAATGACCCGGATTGTGTATAGTGAGAACAAGATCACCATCCATACCCAACATACAAAAACGTTTAAACCATCCAAATACACAGCCGATTATGCGATCATCGCGATCCCGTTTTCTACGCTGCGCATGGTGGAGGTCGAACCTTTTCACGCTTTTTCATACTTCAAAAGGAAGGCGATTCGCGAATTACACTATGCTCCGGCGACCAAGATCGGAATCGAATTTCAATCCCGTTTCTGGGAATATGAAGGGATATGCGGTGGGCAAACCATTACGGATCTTCCGATTCGTTTCACATATTATCCAAGTGACAGAATGGGACATTCGGAACCGGGTGTCTTATTGTCCAGCTATACATGGGAAGATGATACGTTGGTGTGGGACAGTTTGCCTGAAGAGGAGAGAATAAGCCAAACGCTGGAAAATTTGTCGGTTATTCATGGGAATCTGGTTTACCAGGAGTTTGTAACGGGTATATCCAAAAGTTGGACTCAGGATCCCTATCTCGCCGGTGGATTTGTTCTCTTTAAACCGGGGCAGGAATCCGAGATCGAGCCATATATCTCCTCGCCGGAAGGAAGAGTGCATTTCGCGGGTGAGCACACTTCCGGGACGCGCGCCTGGATCGAAGGGGCGATTGAATCAGGAGTCAGGGCCGCTTATGAAGTTCATCACGCGAGGGAGTAAAGGCGATGGAGAGCTTTGCCTATTGACAGAGTGACAATGACAACTCGTTGGTTCGGAACGAAGTCATTTAAATTAAATTCGGGATGGAACAATGATATGATAGAAAAAAAGGGGAGGTTTGAAATGGAAGAGATCGCTTTAACTTTTAAACCAACCATGTCCATTGAGGAAATTGGCGGCGTCATTGAGGGCTATGTGACCGTTCGGTGGAAGAAAGTACTCGAGGAAAATTACGATGTGTTTTTGCAGTCCTTTGAAAAAATAGGGGAACCCACATACGGCCTTTATGTCAAAAAACTGATGACCCCGGTGTTTGAAAAATTGCAAAAATCGGGTTTTGTGGTCAAAGGACCCCTCAATCTGCATGATTCCCTGGAAGAATGGGGGACGATGGAAAAACGCGAGCGCATGCTTTGGAGTGTTGTCAAGGATCAGCATCAAGCCCCGATCGGCACTTTTATCCTCGATCTGTTTCACAACCATACCCAATTTGAGATTCCATCCATGCCACGAATTTTGGTTACGGAAGAAACCGGCAGGGAAAAGATTATTGAAGTGATACGGAAGATGAAAGAAAAGAGGCAAGGAGACTGACTTTGGTTGAACTTGAACATGTGTGAAAAGACAGCGGCAGAAACTGTGTGATTATAGCGGTTTTTGCCGCCGTTTTTGTTTTTATGTATGATGCTGCCCCTGAACGGGAAGGCGATCCGAAATGGTGGAGAAATATTCGATGGAATCGGCTTTTTTCATTGCATTGACCTTTGTTGCGGTTTATCATGAAGAGGGCTTGAACAGGAAAATCAGGGAAATCTTACATTTTGGAATGAGGAGTTTTCCGGTTACTCCGTAAACGTATATCTTAATACCAAGTTGTCGACGCGCCTCCCGGCATCAGGATTCAAGCTGGAAGGCGAACAAGCACAGATTGCCGGTACAGCTGAAAGATTCTGCTGTTTACTGATCCGAAACAGGGGAATATAGTAAAAGAAATTAATAAAAGGAGAAATGCTCTTTGAAAGCAGGATTAAAAATTTTGATCCATGCGAGTACTTGGTTTGCTCCGGTTCTTGTGCCGATTATTACCTGGCTTGTGGTCAAGGAACATGAGATTCGCAAACTTTCCTTGCAGGCGCTCGTGTTTCACATTGCTATGGTGGTGCTGATCGGACTTTCTGCTGTCTTATCCTTCCTTTTGATCGGGATTCCATTTTTGATCATTTTTGGCTTGATGGCCCTGATTGCCCCGATCATTGGAATTATTCGGGCTCTTACTGATGAACGGTTTGATTATCCGATTGCCAAATGGTTTATCCGCTAGTTTTTGCCAATTATATTGACAAATGTTTGCCCCGTGTTAAGATAAATGTCGAAAAAACTTCTGCAACTGAATAATTGACCAATCCACTGGGGGAGCCTTGTTGGAGGCTGAGATTAAAGCGTGACTTTAAGACCCTTGGAACCTGATCTGGTTAAGACCAGCGTAGGGAAGTGGAGTATTGGTACGGTATGCCTTTGGACTGATACGACCGCTTTCTCCGCTGTGGGAAGCGGTCTTTTTATTATCTGTCCAGGCTGGACCCGTGCCCCCCGGGAGTCAATGACGTTCATGGGTGCAGGACGATTGGAAAGGAGTAAGAACAGCATGAAAAAAGGTCTGAAATTGACCGATATTTTGGTCACAATCGTGATTTCCATTGTATTCGGCATCATCTACAAGGTTTGGGGTCCGTTGTATTATGCCATTAAACCGTTTGGCCTCCATCTGGATCAGTTTATTTACGGGATGTGGTTCATCGCTGCAAACGTGGCCTATCTCATCATCCGCAAGCCCGGTGTGGCGCTGTTGGCTGAAATTGCGGCTTCCTCCGGAGAATTTATCATGGGGTCCGAGTGGGGGCTGGAAGTGCTTCTGTACGGGGTGGTTCAAGGATTGTTTGCTGAGTTGGTTTTTGCCGCATTCCGATACAAGCGGTTTGGTTTGATCGTGCTCTCCTTGGCAGCAGCAGCCGCTGCGGTGGGTTCGCTGATCTTGGATCAGTACAAAGGATACATCGGGGATTTGGCCTTATGGAATCTGGTTCTGTATATCGTGGTTCGCCTGATCGGGGCGATTGTCATTTCGGGCGTATTTGGCCATTATCTGGTGAAAGCGCTCGAAGCGACGGGAGTGACCAACCTGGTCCGGCCGGCCTCGCAAAAAGATTATGATGCATTGCAATAGAGGAGGGATTCCCATGAATCCGGCGGCACAGGTGGAACGGTTGCGCTTGAAGTTCCCGGGAAGCGAATCCCTTTTGTTCAAGGATGTGTCCGTTTCATTTCAACAGGGGGAAAAAGTTCTTCTGCTCGGACCGTCCGGGTGTGGCAAATCGACATTGCTCCAGGTTTTATGCGGACTGATCCCCCATTCGATCGAAGTTCCGATGAAGGCGGACAAAGTGGTGATACCCCGTTCATGGGGGTATGTTTTTCAGGATCCGGATTCGCAATTTTGCATGCCCTATGCGGATGAAGAAATCGCCTTTGTTTTGGAAAACCTGCAAGTGCCCAGGAAGGAGATGCAGGAAAAAATACAAAAACTGCTGCAAGCGGTCGGTTTGGAGTTCTCCGATCCGCATGTCCCGATTCAAACTTTGTCCGGGGGAATGAAACAACGGCTGGCTCTTGCTTCCGCACTGGCTTTGGAGCCGGATGTGCTGTTTCTGGACGAGCCGACAGCGATGCTGGATCCCGCTGGCACAAAAGAGATTTGGAAGTTGGTGAAAAAGGTCGGGCACGAGAAAACGTTGATCATTGTGGAGCACAAAATCGACCACGTCCTCGATTTTGTCGGGCGCATCTGCTTGTTTGACGACAAGGGCAACATCATCGCTGACGGGCCGAAAGAACATATCTTTTCTCAGTATCGTGATACGCTTGAAAAAGACGGGATCTGGTATCCCGGTGTATGGGAAACGTATTTGCGGGATCATCAGGATCAGTTTCAATCGCCTTATCCCGCTGCTCGCGAAGTGCTGAAACTGGAGAATTTCAGAGGTTACCGGAAAAGAGAAGCCAAAATTGAAATCAGTCAAGCGCACGTGAACCAAGGCGAATGGATTGCCATCACGGGTAAAAACGGTGCGGGAAAAAGCACATTCTTGCAGGCGCTCATGCAATTGCTCAAGACATCGGGAACCTGCCATCTGAATGGGCGGCCGGTCGCAAAAATCAAAAATCTCACGGATCTGTTGACATTTGTTTTCCAAAATCCTGAGTTTCAATTTGTGACCCATTCCGTTTATGACGAGATTGCCTATTCGCTGCGCCTGAAACGGATGTCTGAAGAAGAGATCCGTGAAAAAGTGGAGGAAATGTTGCGGTTGTTTCATCTGAAGGGACAGGAAATGCAGCATCCTTATCAGCTGTCAATGGGGCAAAAAAGAAGATTGAGCGTCGCCGCGTCCATCGTCAATAAACAACCTGTTTTGCTTTTGGATGAACCGACGTTTGGCCAGGATGCAAAAAATACCTTTCGGTTGCTGGAACTCCTGGAGCATTACCGGAAGCAGGGGACGGCCATTTTGATGGTCACGCATGATGAGCGGATCGCCAGACAGATTGCGACGAGAAGATGGGTGATCGAAGACGGCAGGTTGGTGAAAGATATTGTGAATTCCCCCTGGAGTTTGGAGGCGGTCGATCATGCCGTTTGAGTTGGAAGTAAAAGAGACATGGCTGCACAAAGCCAATCCCAGCGTGAAGCTTGTTACGATGCTGGTCTTGTTTGTGGTCGTGTTGCTGACTCACGATCTCAACTTTTTGATCAACGGAACCATTGCCGCTTTTGTATTGTTCGCCTTTTTTACCGGACATAAGGTCAAGCGGTTGCTGCTGTTCATACTTCCCTTTCTGCTCATCTTTCTTTCCACCTCAACCTCGATGATTTTTTTCGGTGATGGTAAGACGACCTGGTTTGCATGGGGATGGATTCACATCACGAAAGAGAGCTTCTACCGCGGATTGCACCTGGGGTTTCGGGCATTGGATTTTGCCTTTCTCGGGTTGGTTTTTTCCCTGACGACCCGACCGGTCTTTTTGTTTTACTCCCTGATGCAACAGCTCCGTTTAAAACCGAAATACGCCTACAGTTTCATGGCCGGCGTCCGTTTGATTCCGATCATGATGGAAGAACTCCAGACAATTGGCCAGGCCATGGCTGTCAGGGGAATGGTGCGGGAAAAGGGATTGGCTTCTTTTTTTCGCAAACTGAAAGCCTACTCCATTCCGCTCCTGTCGCAAAGCATCCGCCGGGCTCACCGGATTGCGGTCTCCATGGAGGCAAAAAGATTTTCCGAAAGCGGAGAACGGACTTATTATTATGAGCTGGGGTTTTCCCGGTTTGATTTGTTGCTGGTTGCCTACTTTTCTGTTTCTCTCCTGCTCGGCGACTATTTGGCGCACATCTTTCCCTATTTCTCCGTGACAGATGTGCGCGGATCTTGAGCAGAAAGGGATTTTATGTGGAATCCGATTTTTTCATGTGATTAATTTCTATAATACAAATTGGTTTGCAGAACAAACGAAATGGCAGTCAGAGAAACATCAGCATATAACGGGTTCTTAAGACTTGGCTCAACCCGTGATCAGGATCTTTTGTTAGGGGCAGAAGGAGCATCCATTCTAAGGGATTAAAATGAGACGGATGCTCCTTCTGCTTTGATCGGTCGATGACTTTGATTCCATACCGGTTTCTTCCCCAAAGCGTTTATCCCGATGAAGAGGTTCGGTGTCAGTACCGCGTGTATCAAAATGTCCAATTCGACATCTTTGAGGGCGTTCTTTTTTACTATCCAAAGGACGACAACTGGTCGAACGGGGGAGGGGCGTTGCCCATATTCATAAACCCAAAAAATACGAATAAATGAACCAAGCGCCAGAAACAAAAATGTTCCCCCGGAACAGTTAAAGCTGCCCTTTTTTTGAGGCAGCTCTTTTTCTTTTCCGGCTTTAACAAGTGCTTCATTTATTAAATGTTCTCAAACCGTTTCATCATTTTTTTGACTTAAAAGCCAGGACATTTTTTAACGGCTTTTGAAGTGCATCCACAATGGCTGCGATGATACTTGTTGCTAAAATTCCCATCAGACTTATTGATATGGGACCTGCTGCGTCGTCTCCTGTGGTTTTGGCAAGCACCATTAAGCTTACTATTCCCAACAGAATGAAAAAAATGACTGTAAAAGCACATTTTTTTATAACATTCAAAGATTGAAGGGATGATTCAGAGAAGGCATTGTTTTTTTCGATATTAGTCAGTAGTTTAAATGCTTGATACAACGCAACAGAAAAAGCAATACAGAATCCGTATGCACATATTAAAAAGGGGATCAGAAAATAAGCCGTATCCGGATGTACCTTTGCATCTTTAATGGCCATCTCAGGCAACCAATAGATACTTAAAGCAAGGATTGCAATTCCAATCAGAAAAATCATTACCTTTAAGAAAGTGGTTGAACCATGTTTAACAATCATTTAAAGCACCTCACTGATTTAATAACAAAATTACTTTAACACACAATTTATCGTTTTACAATAAACTAATATCGTTTTTCGTTATATTATTATTGTTACAGCTTGTCGACCTGTCGGCGATCACAGACATTGTCGACAAGCTGGCCAAGGACTGTTCGGATAAGTTCTATTTCACTGGGGAATTTACTCCTTCAAGATCATCGGATTAACTCCCGCTGAATGCAGATGTTTTGGTGATAAATTCGTACAATCTGTCAGCCAATCTACGCATGGGCATTTGATTCAGCGGCAACCATGCATAATCCGTTACTTCTTCTTCCTGCAACGTGACTTTTTCAGCAGAAACCAAACGGAAAGCAAATCGGAAATCCGCATGCCAGTGTTCCGGTTCCCCCTTTCGCGGGTTAGCCGGAATCAGATGCAAGTCGATATCCATCGGCACGTTTTCCGGAAGGATCAGTTTTAGACAGTCGGATGGGATTCCCGTTTCTTCCCTTGCCTCTCGCAAACTTGCAGCGACAAGAGTTGAATCTGCATTCTCGCAATGGCCTCCGGGTAGCAGCCAGGTGTTCAATATTTTGTGTTTGATGTGTAGTACCCTGTTGTCATCGTTGATGATCACAGCACTTGTTGTTACATGACCAGGCAAATTGGTACGTTGGGTTATACTATCAGAAGTCTTGATGGCTTCTCGCAGGGGTTGCAGAGATTGTAAATCGGAGCGAGGGAATTTTTCTGCTGTTTTGAATTTGGGCAGGCTCTATGACATTTTATCGCTTGACTTTCCCCTTGTATGGAAGGTTTATAATTCGAGTGCAGAAGGAGTGATCCCATGTTTAAAATCAGCGAATTCTCAAAGTTAAGCCAAGTGCCTGCCAAAACATTACGGTTTTATGATCAAATTGAACTTCTGAAGCCTGCCTATACTGATCCACAAAGCGGTTACCGTTACTACAACAGCGAACAGCTTCTTGATCTGCATCGGATTCTTGCGTTTAAGGACCTTGGTTTTACGCTTGAACAAATCAAACAGCTTCTCAATGATAAAGTATCTACTGTGGAAATTCGAGGAATGCTTCGACTTAAGCAGGCGGAACTGCACTCGCTGATTCAGTCGGAAATGGAGCGTTTAAGACGTATAGAGGTGAGATTGGAACAAATTGAACGGCAAAGTGACGGGCTTTCTCATTATGAGGTTGTGGTTAAGAAGGTTGAGCCCTTATTGGTTGCAACGCTTAAAGAGACCACAAGCAGAGCAAGTATTCCCGGGTTATTCGAAGAAATCGATGAATATTTAAAATGGAATGGGATACCGATTCCTGTAACCCATATAGTGATGTGGCATGGTTGTCCGGAATGTGAAAGTAACATCGATTTGGAAATAGCTTGTCCAATTCCGCGCAAGCTTCAGGACACTGCCCGTTTTCGGACGGTGGAATTGCCGGAATTGACCGTTGCGTCGGTTACCCATATAAGCCGTCCGGATGTGGATACGCCGGTAAGCATCGATCTGGGATCTTGGATTGAGAAGAATGGCTACCGGATCAGCCCGGAAATGCCAAGCAGGGAAGTTTATTTATCACCTCAAGAAAGTAACAAATTGCAATATGTGACAGAGAGTCAGATGCCCATTTTGGGAGCGGGTTTCATGCGATGAACCGGATGACAACAGGTGCTGATGATGACCTTTTTTGGTTGCTTCTGTGCCGCCTGCTATTCAAAAAACTTTAATCATCGTGGAACAAGGAGTGTTTGATATGTCGGATTCTTTGGAAAAACAGATGATTGCAGAATTTAATGTTCCTGTTGAAATGAGAGATGGGATCGTGTTGCGCGCTAATATTTATCGGCCCAATCAGGAAGGAAAATGGCCCGTTTTGCTCCATCGCCATCCTTATAATAAAGATAATCCCCCTGTTTCTTTTGGATTATATGATATTTCTCGTGCAGTCCGGCAGGGATATGTGGTCATCGTTCAAGATACAAGGGGAAGATTCGCTTCCGAAGGAGAATGGGAGCTTATTTCGACGAGCAGACATGAAGCTTCTGATACATATGAGACCATCCAGTGGGCAAGCACGCTTCCTTATAGCAGTGGTGAAGTCGGTTTGTTTGGTGAATCTTATTCCGCATTCGTTCAGTGGGCAGGCATGCTGCAAAATCCACAGGAACTCAAAGCAGCAACCCCTTCTTTTTCCTGGAGCGATCCCTTTGACGGATTAATGTACCGGGGAGGAGCGCTGGAACTCGGTTTTTTGGCCTATTGGCAATTGGGAATGTATCTGGACACACTCACAAGACTTTATTCGGATGAGCAAGAACGGGCTGCTGCTTTGGCGCAGTTAATTTCAGATATTGATCAACTAAAAAAGGCGATTAAAGCACTGCCATTGAAAAATTTTGCGCCTTTTGCCCGTAATAAAGTGGCTCCCCTAATTCTTGAACATTTTGAGCGCGGCATGGATCAAGCTTATGTGGATGCATTATCGTTGAAGGGGAAATATGACAAGATCACGGTTCCTGCACTTAACATTGCAGGCTGGTACGATATATTCTTGCAGGGAACCATTGAAAACTTTTTGCAAATGCGCAACAAAGGAGGCAGTCCGGAAGCCCGGCAGAGCAAATTGGTCATCGGTCCATGGATGCATTTGGATCACAGTCATCAAGCTGGTGACATAAATTTTGGATTGGCTGCCAATTCCTCTGTCGTGGATTTGGTCGGACTCCAATTGCGATGGTTTGATCATTTCTTGAAAGGAAAGGACAACGGTATTATCGGTGAAGCACCTGTCAAATTATTTGTGATGGGCGAGAATGTTTGGCGCGATGAGTATGAATGGCCGCTTGCCCGGACAATTTATACCCCGTACTACTTGCACAGCCAAGGGCATGCGAATACCCTTCAAGGTGATGGAGTTCTCAGTACAATCATGCCTGGTCAAAAGGCAGCCGATCATTATACATATGATCCCTTGAATCCGGTCATAACGAAAGGCGGATCCATCATGATGCCACCCGATTTCGGCAGCGGTGCATTCTCTCAAAGAGAGATTGAATCACGCGATGATGTATTGGTTTATACAACTCCTGTATTGGAAGAAGACATAGAGGTTACAGGTCCGGTTAAAGTGAAACTGTGGGCAAGCTCAAGTGCCTCAGATACAGACTTTGTCGCGCAAT
The DNA here is from genome assembly GCF_016055135.1 of Thermoactinomyces sp. CICC 10521. Lineage (NCBI taxonomy): Bacteria > Bacillati > Bacillota > Bacilli > Caryophanales > Thermoactinomycetaceae > Thermoactinomyces > Thermoactinomyces sp. CICC 10521. Next base: position 25,044 of record NZ_JAECVZ010000023.1, read on the forward strand.
TGGTGGATGTTCATCCCGACGGATATGCACAAAATCTGACCGATGGAATTATACGTGCCCGTTATCGGAATGCTGCTAAAGGAGAGGCACCAAGCTTGATCGAGCCGGGAAAAGCTTACTTGTATGAAATCGATTTATGGTCAACAAGCAATCTATTCAAAAAAGGACATCGTATTCGCTTGGATATAACGAGCAGTAATTTTCCGCGGTGGGACCGAAATCCCAATACCGGCAAAAATTTCGGTGAGGATCAGGCTGAGGATGTGGTGATCGCCCGGCAAACCATCTTTCATGATGCAGAACATCCTTCTTCCATTATTCTGCCGATCATACCAAGAAGATAATGTATTGATCGTACTGTTAAATGATCTGGTACTGAGGGTTTTATCTGCAAAACAGTTAAAAACATAAACAAGTTTGCAATGCAAATAGAAAAATAACAAATGCGAAAACAGGAATGAAAACAAATTAAATTCATGCTAAAAATAACATTCAGATCCCTTTAGAGAAAACACCGATCTCTCCATGGAAAAGAACCAACTCAGGATTATGAGTCGGTTCTTTTCATCATCCCTACTTACGCATTCCCATCATATTTCCGGAACCATAACGTTTAAGCCCATGATAAAAGAGGGCAGTGCCACCGCAAACAAGGAGCGCGGTGACCCCGAGTGCAGCACCAAAAAACAACGGTTGCACTTCCCGAAGCAAGCCGAGCGGAAGGTAAGAGATGAATCCGGCAGGAAGGACTGTAAAAAGGAGAACTTTTGTCAGTCCGCGGAAAATGTCCGTCGGATAGGTGGCAAAAGTGACGATCAACTCTTGGCCGACCAGTCCTTCAACATTGCCGACATAAAAAGCGAGCGATTGGATACAGACAGAAAAGAAGACAAAGATCAACATGGAAAGCAGCAGGGCCCCCGCAAATTTGACAATCCCGATCCAAGTGTGTTGGCCGAAGAAGAGAAAGACGATCAGGGAAAAGATGAAGTCGCCCAGAGCGGAAACGGACATGCGGGAGATCAGGACATGCAGCAGGACGGGTTTGGGTTGAACCAGGTAGGTATCCAGCTGACCGGTTATGATGAGATTTCCGATGTTTTCCGCATTCCCGAAAAAAGCGTTGGCGAGTCCGAAACCGCCCGCAGTGACAGCAACAGATTAATGCCGAGACGGACGTACGCTTCCCCCATATAGGAGAAGTAATGGTAAAGGAGATAGCTCATCGGGCGGGTGAGCTGATAACCCACATCCCCTTTGATCACTTCTTCTTCAATTTTGACGGACAGGCGTGGCGATGACAAAATGATCGATTCGGCAAATATGAGATACCAGATCATTTGTTCGTAAGTGTATCCTGAGATGACCGGGGAGCCTTCACCCTGGTAAGTGATTCGCCAGAGTTGAACGAAAATGAACAGAATGACCAGCAAAAACCAGGAGCGAATGAAGAAAGAGCGGAGGTAGGCAAAGTTATTGCGGACCGTGATCGAACCGACGGCACCATATTTTTGCATTTTTTTGCGAAAGCGCAATCTGCTTATAACTGTCTCCATTTCATTCACCCTCCTTCCCGCTTTTCATAGATATGGGTAATGATTTCCTCCATCGAAGGATCTTCAATGGTAACGTCGGCCAGCCGATGATTTTGGATGATATGGGAGAGTACTTGTTCGATGGAAGTTTGAGAAGTGTCTACAGAGAGGCGAAGGCCGGTTCCTTTTTGCTTGACCAATACCACTCCGGAAAGATGGAAATGGGTTGGTGCTTCCTGCAATTTCAAGTGAATGGTCTTGTGCTTCAAAAAATGCCGCTTCAAATTGGAAACAGTGTCATCAAGGATGATTTGGCCGTGATTGATCACGATCGCCCGCTTGCAAAGTTGTTCAATATCGCCTGCATCATGGGAGGTAATAAACAGAGTTGTCCCTTCTTCCTGGTTCATCTCTTTGATCAGATCACGGATTTTTTGTTTAACAACCACGTCGAGGCCGATGGTCGGTTCATCCAGAAAAACGATCTTGGGGCGATGCAGCAAAGTGGCGGCAATTTCACAGCGCATCCGTTGACCAAGTGACAGTTTGCGAACGGGGATATCGAGAATTTTTCCCAAATCAAACCGTTCAATCAACTGATCCCGCCGTTTTTGATAATCGCCACGGGGAAGTTCATAGATCCGGCTCATCAGTTCAAAGGTGTCAAATGGTGGCAAATGGTACCACAGTTGCGATTTTTGTCCGAAAACAGAGCCGATGTGAAAGGCGAGCTTTTGCCGTTCCAGCCAGGGATTAAATCCCAGTACTTCGGCGCTTCCGCGGGTTGGATGCAAAATTCCGGTCAACATTTTGATCGTAGTCGATTTTCCTGCACCATTGGGGCCGAGAAATGCAAGAATTTCTCCTTGTTCCACCTGAAAATCAAGCGGGTGGACAGCGATTTGTTCGGAGAGAGAAGGATGGAACAAATTTTTTATTGATTGAAGCAAACCCGGTTTTTTGTGTTTGACAATAAAGGATTTTGACAGTCCTTCAACCCTGATGGCCTTCGTCATGGCGTCTTCCTCTCCTTTGGGAATCAAAAAATTTATGACTATTTTAAATGATTTGTTTTGCCATGTATAGTATTTCAGTTTAACTTTTGCTTCATGGGACGATAGGTAAGGGATACAAACGAAAGTTTGCAGTTTAGACGAAATTTATTAAAAAAATCTAAACAATCCGTATAGAAATTTCCTTTTTATTTTTAATATAATTTATTTATATCGAAACAAGAATTACAGGAGGAATGAATAGATGGCGAAACGAAAACCGCTTATGATGTTAAATTTTGAATTCAAGTCCCCGAAATCTCCAGAATACTTGAAAATTGGCGATCCGATTTTTGTTAATGGCAAACCGTATCAAATCAAAAATATGTTTCTCTATGCCGGTCAACGAAATTTTCGAACCGACTGGGGCTTGATCAGAGAAAAAGAGATTGTGTAACGCGAAAACGGATCAAAGTGTGATCCTGGCTGATTTTATTAAATCAATTATGCATTGGGGAGGAAGCGGGGAAGGGTTTTGAGTTGTTTCAGGATCCATCAATATCAACGACAGACAACAAATACGCCGAATCGCAGAAAAACTGGCTGGTTCGGCGTATTCGCCAATAAAGAAACATTGACCGGTTTTGTGGAATCAAGGAACAACGAAGAGAAAAGGGATTCTGACTGAATCTTCATCCGATCAGGGAAGGAACATGCTTATACCGGTTGTTGAGTTTGCGATCAAGAGGTTGCCGCGTGCAGTCTCTTTTTATTTTGGGGCTATCGCTTAGGAAGCGTTCTGTCAGGAATATGGCTTAAGATAATTGGTCATTTGTCTTGTTTTAGTGATTAAATATTTTTATTATTCGTATAATTTAAGTGATGTGTTCATAAGATTGAGGATAAGGTTTTACACAATTGCATAATTAAAGGAGGGATTAAGTGAAGATTCGGGATAAGCTTTGTCTCTTGATGCTGAGCCTGTGGATGGGGATTTTTATTTGGTCAGCCATCAATCCTTTAAATATAAAATTATGGATCTATGAAGTGAGCGGAGCTTTCTTGCTGGCAGCGGCCTTGTTAGTGACTTACCGCCGTTTTCGCTTAACGCCACTTGCATATGTCATTGTTTTTATCGCAATCACCATCATGCTGATTGGAGGACATTATACCTACGGTGAAGTTCCTTATTTTAATGAAATAAAGGAGGTTTTGTCTCTTAAAAGGAATAATTTCGATCGGTTTGGGCACTTTTTTCAGGGAATGGTTATCGCTGTGCTGTTTCGGGAATATCTGGTCCGTAAGGGCGTGATTCGCGATCGCAATCGGGAATCTTTTGTCATCTTTTGTATCAGCTTGGCTTTTAGCGCGGCTTATGAGTTGTTTGAATTTTTCTTCGCTATTCTGTGTCAGTTAAATATATCGAAATTTCTCGGCGAACAAGGGGATCGCTGGGATACCCATTGGGATATGGCCAGCGCTTTTTTGGGGGCGCTCATTTTTCTTCTCTTTCTCAGAAATTGTCACGATAAACAGATCAGAGCGCTGGAGAAGAACGGTATCTGAAAGCTTCAAGGCGGCCCTATCCGTTTGGCCGCCTTGAAGCTAGTAATCCTTATTCTTTATGGCGAAGATGCGTAACCGCTTATAATCAGCTACCCAAGTTCCTTTTTGATAGAGCTTGGAATGAAGATTATACTTAATTTTTTGATATATTTCTCTTCTTTCTGTAGTAGAAAACCCTTGAAAAAAACTATCTGTAAACATATCAAGCCAATGATCCAATCCATGTTCTCCGCCGGGTAATGGGGTTGGACGATCAAAATGAATGGCATTCAGGACACGGAACCCATTTTTTTCAAGTAGTGTGCAATATTCGCCGATACTAGGAAAATACCAAGGGTTTCGGCTTTCGATGTCTATTTGATATTCTTCTAACGTTTCTTTTATTGCCAGAAAAATCGACTCAACGTTCCCTTTACCACCGAACTCAGCTACCAAGCGACCGTGTGGCTTTAGATTAAACCAAATATTCTTAATCACCTTCGTTGGTTCTTTTATCCAATGAAGCATTGCATTGGAGAAAACAGCATCAAAAGTTTCCTTGGATTGAAACTGATAAGCATCTTGTACCTCAAAAGAAAGATGAGGATATTTTTCTCGGGCTTTGTTTATCATGTCTGGAGATGAATCAATTCCAAGAGTTTTAGCCCCTTCTTGGGCAATTTTATTGGTAAGATCTCCTGTTCCGCAACCTAAATCAAGAATAGTTTCATGGGGTTTAGGGGATAGTAGTTGAATAAGGTCTTCACCTAGTTTGGAAACGAAATAAACTTTTTCATCATAGAAGGTAGCATTCCATTCATTCATAAGGTTAAAATTCTCCCTTCCTCAGATTATGATTTTTTTTGACGTTCCCGTCGAACCGTTACACTTTCACCAGATACTCCCCAGTTATCCGTAGAAATTTCTTCGATAAGAACAAACGTATGAGCAGGATTTTTGTTGAGGACTTTTTCAAGAAGCTCGGTAGCTCCTTTAATGAGCTGATTTTTCTGCTGAGTTGTAACTCCTTCATCAGTAATTTTAATAGTTACAATGGGCATAAAATCGCCTCCGTTAATCTGAAATCGGATAAAGAATATAACCTATATTTCTAATAGTGAGAAGAAACTTCGGTTTGGCGGTATCATCGCCGATTCGTTGACGTAAACGGTTGATGTAAACATATAAATCACACAACTTGGATGTGCTAAACTCCCCCCATGCATAAGCAATAAGTTCTTCACTTTTCACGGGTTTTCCAAGGTGCTGAACCAAATAATAAAGAAGACGAAACTGTGTTCGCGATAAGCTTATTACCATATTGTCTCGAATCAGCGTCTCAAAATTCAAATCGAGAAAGCAATTATTTCCCACTGCAATTTTGAAGTTGGTATTGCTGACCATAGGAATTCCAGATTCCGCACCTGCCTTTTTGCCTGTTGGTTTATATTTACCAATAATAACACATTTATTTTTATTGTTCAAATTCAAAATTAATAAATAGAATTGCAAATAAATGTATTAAGAAATCTTGATAAACTGTAAGGAAAAATAGGGTTACATCTTTTAATTATGGGAATATTTTTTAAGAAATTGAAAGGAGAGTGAATGATGACAGTAACAATGAACTCCCGGTTGAAGGAAAAGCTGTTGTTTGAAACAACCCCTTTTCATGAAGTTGTAAAGGAAATGATTGTAGAAAAAAACTTATACTCATATTTTATTAACAATCCTGATCATCGAGAAATCCTGCTTTCACGTACAAGACAATTGGCAGAGGATTTTAAAAAGAAAAATCCACAAGCCATTTACTCGCTTCATCGCAGCTTGGGATGGATTTATGAACTTCACCTTTATACTCCTGGTAAACATCCAGTTTACAATCAATTTAATCCTATATTGTTAGAGGTCCAGAGACTGCTGGAAATGGCTTGGGAAGAGTTCGAGGACCAGCGGATACCAAAAGTTGATTACCCAGAGAATCCTGATGAATTTATACGTTGGTTTAAATTAATGTTGATCAATCACGAAGTAGCTGAACATAAATTGTTCCATTATCTCGAAAAAAATGCGAGTTTTGAAGAAATGGCTTACTTTTTCTCTCAAGAAATCACGGTTGATTCTCGATTTGATGACCTTGTAGCATTAGCTCAAATTGGTCTTGATAATGATGTCAAAATGGAACTTGCAGAAAACTATTGGGATGAAATGGGCAATGGCGATATGTCTAAAGTCCATACTATCATGTTTGATCATTTGCTGGAGGAATTAAAGGTCACTGGGGATAAATCATTAAATTCGTTATTTAACGATGCATCATGGGAATCTCTGGCTTGCGGAAATGTACTGTTACATTCCGTAATTCACCGAAAAAATGCATATCGGGCCTTAGGAGCATTAGGTGCGGTAGAAATGCTGGCTCCCAAACGGTTTAGTTATTTGGTTAAAGGATATAAAAGAATAGGATTGAGTGAAAAGGCTAAGGAGTATCATGTATTGCACATTTCCATTGACGCCAAACACGGAGATGGTTGGCTGCGAAACGCTATTGCACCAGTCATTAAAAGAAACCCTGAAGCTAAGAAAGAGATTATAAAAGGAGCGTATTATCGTCTGAATACATCCATGGATTACTGCAATATGCTCTATCAAACTTTTACAAAGAATTGATCAGACTGAAGTCAAAGCCCACTTTTAATAGAAAAAAGTGGGCTTGATTATAAGTTCGCTAAGTAATATGTAAAGGGAGATCGAAATGAAATCTGATCGTTTACAAGGTTTGTCCTTGGGGATCTTTACGGAACTGGCAAACAGAAAACAGAAAGTTAAACAGCAAGGGCGGAAAGTGATTGACTTGAGTGTTGGGAACCCTGATTTGCCCCCGCACCCTAGAATCATGTCCACCTTAAGCACATGGGCACAAGACGGTTCAAAATATGGGTATACCTTACATGCTATCCCTGCTTTCAATCCGGCGGTAGCTCAATTTTACAGCGATCGCTATAATGTTGACTTACAACCAAACCAAGAAATTTTACAGGTTCCCGGAACACAAGATGGCCTTTTTCAATTGGCACTGTCGATAATAAATCCAGGTGATTATGCCCTTGTAACTGATCCTGGCTACCCGATCTACGAAACCAGTGTAAAATTAGCAGGGGGAAGGGTTTACTATATTCCTTTGACCGAAGAGAACGGATTTTTCCCGAGACTAGACCAAATTCCCGAATCTATCTTAAAAAAAGCAAAACTTTTGTTCATAAATTTTCCTGGAAACCCTATTCCTCAGTTAGCTCCTCCCTCCTTTTTCGAAGAAGTTGTATTTTATGCAAAAAAGTTTGATTTTAAAGTAATTCATGATTTTACCTACTCAGAACTGGTATTTGACCAAGAACGAGCTACAAGTTTTCTGAATATCCCTGGTGCAAAGGAGGTTGGGGTTGAGTTTAATTCCCTTTCTAAAACGTTTCACATGGCCGGATGCAGAATTGGTTATGTTGTAGGAAACATGGAAATCATTCAAGCACTATCTCTACTCATGTCCCATACTCATTATGGAATTTTTTATCCTATTCAGAAAGCAGCGGAAGAAGCTCTTAAATCAGGGGATTCATTTTATCGTTCTCATATAAGAATTTATCAGTCTAGAAGAGACCTTGTTATCAAAGAGCTAAAAAAATCCGGTTGGGATGTAATGAATCCTCCTGCTACGATGTACATCTGGGCAAAAATCCCCCTTTCTGTTTCTTCAACCGAATTTTGTTACAGGTTAATGGAAGATACAGGTGTGGTGCTGACACCGGGAAGTGCATTTGGAAAGAACGGAGAAGGTTATGTCCGGATTAATTTGGTACAACCGGAAGTACAATTAAAGAAAGCAATGAACCTCATTCATCACTTTCTTTTAAAACAAGGATGGGTTTAAATGGCACAAAGAATGAGCGGATGGAATTGGTTTCTCTTAATATGCATTTTGACAGCATGGGCCAGTGCGAAGATTATTACCAGAGAATTAGTATCCAAGGGGATCGCCGAACCGATGACTTTGATGAGTATTCGCTATGGAATATCCTCTATGGTAACAGCCGGTTTTGCAAAGATATTCTTTAAAAAAGAGCAATTAAAATGGGATTCCCGGTATTTATTTGGAGGATTATTTGTAGCAGCACAAGCTATTTTGTTAGGAATTGCATTAAAAACAGCTCCGGTCTCGTTAGCAGGTGTTTGCTTTTTTGGTTGTTCCAGTTTAGTATCATCTGTTTACGGACTGGTCACCAACAGACAGGAAGTCAAAATTCATCTTTTTGCATTACTAATTAGCTTGTGCGGGCTTCTTCTCATTTCCGATCCAACTAATCATGCCACGTGGAATGCCGGAATATTTTTGGCGATTTTGGGCGGAGTTTTCTGGGGTGGGTATTTACTTTGGTGTAAACATCAAATTCCTGAAGGCTGGATCGCTAATATTATCGCCAGTAGCCGAACCATGGGGATCGGAGCGATCATTTGTTTTATTTTTTCCTTTATTTATGAACCAAACGCTTACCACAATATGAATTCGTTATCCTGGGGAGCAGCTGTTTATATGGGAATCGTGCCTCAGGCAATTGGTTTTGTCTTATTCGGATGGTTGGCTCCTAAACTTAACCATACTCAACTGGGGGTATCTCAGTTAGGTACTCCTTTGCTGGTTGCTTTTGGGGGAATATTGTTGTTGGGGGAAGATTGGACATTTACACTGGGAGCCGGGATGATTTTCATATTATCAGGCATCGCCTTGGCTTCTAAAAAACCAAAACCCCAGCCTGCACGGAAGGAAGTTAAAGATGATGCATACTTGTAAAACATTTGCAAGGGATTCGAGATATGCTGAATGAACAATTACAGAGGAATAAATTTTTGTTGTCAGAAGAAAAGAGGCGTCTAATCGCCTCTTTTTAAGCATGTTGTCAAAGAGAAGTTTCACGCGGGAAAATGGAAGAAAGTAGCCTGTGACGATCATATCATTTATCAATAATTGATCTCTGTTAAAAATTAGATTCTATTCGGATTTATCGATCTCTTTATTCTTCAGGTTGAGAAATTTTGTAGAGTATGCAGCTAAAATGAAGAATAAAATGATCAGGGACCAAGTTAAATAACCGGGCCATTTAAATGCAGTTCCAATTGCGGCAACGATCCCAAGAGCTAACAGAAAAATCGCTGTCAGGTACTTCATGCCCCAACCTCCTTGATCGAGAGACTCCCTCCATCCCTGTATCTTCAGGGGGTTTAACTCCCTGTCGTTTAATTCTATCCAAAGAAATGATCTCCTTCAAAGAGGACTTTAAACAGTCCTTGCTGCGGAAGAGCAGAGAACGCTTCAAAAGTTCTGAATGAATTGTTGTGAGTCTTGTGGGTAGTTTTTTAAACATTACCAGGTTGAACTAAAAAAGGCTAAGTTGCTGTGGAGCAGGGTTCAGAAAGTAAGGAGTGTTCATATAGGGATTGAGTGACGAAAGCAAGTAGGGATTGGACAAAATTTCTTCAGCGGCTACTTCCAACCATGAGGGATGTTTGACGTGGTGCACTCTGCTTTTTTCTCTAAGTTCAATATGGAGGATTGATTGACCGTAACGGTCCAAAAGGGAGAGATGAGAGAGGTATCTGCGTTTTTGATGGAAACGAATACGCTGGTTTAATTTAATTTCGTTTATTTCATCCCGCGGGATTTCATGACGCTCCCCGCAGAACAGTTGAACTTCAACAGGATCGCCTTTTCCCCTCATCCATTGATCTAATACGAAGCGAAGAACATGTTTAGCTAAAGCGATTGAGGAATAATTTAATTTGCATTTGCGTTTTTCGCCGGGATAATGCGAAAAATAAGGTTTTTTTAATTTGCTTAGTCTGAGAATCAGTTTTCCTTTGCATTCAGGACATTGGTACGGTTCTTGAGGATTCGCTTCTTTTGGCAAAATAATTTTTCCGGTTGAACTGAGTCCGTAAGGAATAACTCCGTACTGCCGACGATATTTGGGTCGGATTTTTGTTTGTACCATCAGTTTCAGCCTCCTGATCTTCCCATTGAGTAATTTGTAAATTTTTGTCCTTTTTTTAAATATTATAACCATTTATCAGAAATATTAAAATATAGGAACATGATTATTTTTTCATTGGATTATTACATAAGGAATGTAGACTGGTTTGAAATGCAAACTTTTGATTGACACATTCGAAATATCAGGGAAAAGCAAGATGGATATTGATGATATCCCGTATTTCTATCGGCTTTGAAAGGCTGTGCAGATTAATATAATGTAAACCACAAAATTGATAACCTATCATTAAAGATAAAAAATGTATAATTGTCACGGAATATGCGAATCTGTTTTAGGAGGAGTTGAATTCAGTGAATATTACTCCGGATATTAAATCAATCGCATTATTTTTTATCTTATTTGTGCCGGGATTCATTTCGATGAAAGTGTACGATATGCTTGTTCCCAGAGAAGAAAGGGACTATGCAAAAACTATATATGCCATTATTGCTTATAGCGTGTTTAATCTCGCTCTGATTTATCCGCTTTTAGGCATTATTCAAAAACATATTTGGGCATGGTATCTATGCATATTTGCTCTTCCTGTATTAACGGCTTACTTATTTTTTAAGGTGATCACTTCGGGTTGGCTTAATCGTTTGACTAAGGAAGTTCAAGAGCCTATTCTTACTCCGTGGGATTGGGTCTTTCGTAAAAAGAAACCTTATTGGGTTATCGTTCGGCTAAAAGATGGGAGTCGGATTGGCGGGGTATATTCAGAAGGATCTTATGCTTCAAAATACCCGGCAAAAGAACAAATATACCTGGAGAAAGTATATACATTAGATGATAATGATGATTTTGTTGAAATGATTCCAGGGAGTGCAGGGATGATCATATTTGGTGAAGAAATATTGGCAGTGGAATTGTATAGTAGTGTAGAAAGTGAGGATGGATCGAATGAGCAAGAAGAGACAGAAGAACAAGAATACGGAAAAGGGTAAACAAGGAGAGAGTAGTACTGTTTTTTATAGGAATATATTTGTAGGGGATTTTCGTAATAATTCAGCAAGTTATAGACCGAATGAACCTCTTAATTTATCATCTCTTCCACCTAAAAAAGGACCTGGTAAACCGTCGATTAAACTTCCGAAAGACAAAGGATAATAAAGTAACCGCCTGGCAAAAGGGCGGTTTTATTATGATTTCAAACATCCTCCTTTAAAACCGTTAAAAAACCGTCTCTGTCCCAGGGATCATTTGGAACCAAGGGTGTCGGGCAAGGCAGAGAGAAGCCGCCGATTGCTCAGAGAACCCCATTTTCTTGATTGGGGTAGAGGACATAGCGATTTCATACGCAATGCTCATTTTTGGTATGAAGTAATGCTGAGAAATTTTCACACCTGCCAGAAAAACGGGAAGAGTCTATTCAAAATTTTGAATGTTAACTGAAAATGCAAAATCTATCTATGGGGTGTCAAAAATTATGCGAATTATTCATCTTTTGCTGACTGATAAGAAAAAATTCATTCTTATTTGACATGAAAAATTGATTCCGATAACATTATATTATCGGAACTTATAGTGAAGGTGATCAATTATGCTTTCTCCTTACCAAAAAAATGAAATCATGCTTGCTGAGAATGAAGGATTAACCCGGAGCGCCATGGATGTTTTTAAAAACCTCCATGCGGGTAACACACTTCGGGCCTATGAATCAGATTTCAGAGATTTCAGCAAATATCTCGATTCCATCGGGAAACACCCCGAGGATGTGACCGGTACAACCATCATCAACTATTTGGATTCGTTGAAAGAAAAGGGACGCAAATATTCCACGATCCAGCGCCGGCTTGTTGCGATCCGCGCGGTCTACAAAGAATATGGGCAGATGATGGAGCAAGAGGCCCAAGCAAGAGGGAATAAAGACTTTGTCTATCACAATCCGGCCAGCACAGACCGGGTGAAAGGCTGGATGAAGGCACTCCGGAAAACCATCGGGATTGCCCAAAAACAAAAGAGGCCAGCCACCAAACGGATCATGAACGCATTTCTGAGTGAGATGGAGGGAGACCGGTTAATCGATATCCGAAACCGCGCCTTATTGGTCATTGGATATGCGGGAGCCTTTCGACGTTCCGAACTGGCTGCGTTGAACGTGGAAGACATCGAACGTGATAATGAAGGGATCTATATCATCGTGAGAAAAGGAAAAACCGACCAAGAGGGGCAAGGATTGAAGAAGTTCATTTATTATGGCGAAAGGGCCAGTCAATGTCCGGTCCGTTTACTGGATGCCTGGCTTCGGGCTGCGGGCATCACTGAAGGAGCGGTTTTTCGTCAGGTGAATAAGGGGGGGCGGGTCGGCAATCGGATGAGCGACAAGGCCATTTACAATGTAGTGAAAGACGCCGCGGAAAAAGCCGGTTTCGATAAGAGCGAATTCGGCGGCCATAGTTTGCGTGCCGGCATCATCACTCAGTTGGCGGATGATGGAGTGGAAGAACGCGATATTATGCGACACAGTGGTCACAAGAGCATCGCCATCATGCGGAGGTACATCCGGGAAGTCGACATCAAAAAGAAAAGTCCGACCAGGGGGATTTTATAATTTTCCTCTGTTTTGAAACAAGCTGCCCAGGTAATTCGGGCAGCTTATTTCATCGGCGCAACAGACCAGTCTGATGCCCACTATTTATCCCGCCTCGATCGGTTCTTCCCCGGCCAATGAGTGGAACTATTTTTTGATTAATGTGTTTAGGAGTTTTTTTGCTCTTTCTTGTTCGCTCGCAACATTTTTATTTCCATATCGTTCTTTTAGATAAAGATCAGTCAGTTCTTCCATAAATACTTTTTTGTCGGGTATAAATGGGGCAATCTTCCGGATATATTCCGGCGCCGTTTCGTTGGGAAGTCTTTTGGTAAATGATTTACCTGCGAACTTGAGAAATTTACGATATGTTCTTCTGATTGGTGTAAGTGAATTATCATTCATCTTTAAGTCTGATTTTTTAATAGGGTTCATTTTAAAAAGAAATTCCCGCTCTTCGATTTCTTCTTCATGTTTAGCTGCAGATTTGATTGATTTGGTGTTGGATTCGAAGGATTTATAAATAAAATAAACGACGATGACCGAAATGAAAATCATAAAAGCCGATTGTACCCACTGACCACTAAAGCTATTTTGGTTGAGAGAAGATTGGACGTGGGTGAGTCCGTTTATTTGATTAACAGACGCATCATAAAATCGAGGCCTGAAAGGCAAGTCGTCAGGGATTAATTGCTCGAGAATAAATCCAACAACATCGATGACAGGAGAAAAGAGGTAAAATAAAAAAATGGCGATTGTTTTATAAACGGGCCAACCGGAAAGTTGGATGATCCATCCTCCCATAATTCCAGTAATTAATAAGGCAAAAGGAATAAAGAATTCATAAAGGGAGCTTTTTGATTGATGACTTTCCTCATCTCTCGACATTTTGGAGATCATCGATAAAGAAACCATCCTTGTAAACAAGAAAGCGATAAAAAAAAGAAAAACTTGGTCTTCCCAATAACGGTTAACTGCAAATAGATAAGCTGCCCCTACAGAAAGAAATATCCCTGCCAAATTAAATTTTGTTTGTGTCTGCAATAAATAACGCCGGGAATCCGTTTGTTCATTTGCAATAGCTAAAGATTTGATTAAAAGCAGGTTAAATAAAAAGCAAAAAAAAGAAACTGCTGAATCTTCATATTTTATTTGCCGCCAGGCAGTGATTATCAAGAGCAGCAGCAATTCAGCCATAAAGAATTGTTTGCCGCTGAAATATTTACCGAAAACAATTGATCCCAATACTAAAATAAAAGAGCTGATTAAAAATCTGACGGTAAAGTCGCCGCTTTGATTTAATATTGCTGTCAGTGCGATAAATTGGATCGAAACGGCTGATACTTGGCTTGCGTAACAAAAGAAAAGGAACCTGTATTTTGGAAGCAAAACTTATTCACCTCCATGGTTTGTCAGCTCTTCAAACATGTAAATGGGTATTTCCTTTTCCATTTGAATATCCTTTCTTGAGAGTGGGGGAAAGGCAATGACGGATACATGTGAACCACGCTTGATGATACTCCCGATCCTTTCGGTTATTTCCTTATTCCAAAAAGGTGTCAGGATAATCAAATGGTTTGTTTTACTAATATTATCATCATTATATTTTTTTAAGACCGAACTAAACGGGCAGGAAGGGAATGATTTAATTTTTCCCAACAAAGAAAGCAAAAAATCTAAGTGGTCATATGAACAGTTTGGTTCTATTTTCAATACTCCTGGCCCGCTCCACGCCGCGTTGGAAAATAAGCCGTAAGGAAACCCCGATTCTTGCGCTTTAAGGAAAATCGCAGCCGCAACCCGGCATTGCAGGTCAACAATCTCCTTTTTGATGCCCAACCGGGAGTAATCATGAGATTGGAGATTTAACATGACATGAATAGATGTTTGCGAAGTGGTATCATACTCCTTGACCATCAATTTTCTGGTTTTTGCTGTGGCTTTCCAGTCAATTTGTTTATACGGATCATTTGCTGTATACTCACGCACACCTGAAATTCTGGTTTCATCTCCATGGTACCAACGATATAATATGTATTCTCCCGATAACTCAGTTAAGGAGAAGGATGCAAATTCTTCTTCCATTGGTTGGGGACGTACCAACAGACGGGTATCCGTCGGTAAGTCAATATGTACCTCATTTAATCCTATACCATCATACAAAACGCATCGAACTGGCTCAAAAAATAATAGCCTCGTTTCAAACAGCGGATCCGATAACGTTTTCGCACCCGTTGTTTGGGAAGTAAATAGGTTCGTATGCTTAACTTTTGTTTCGCTTGCTGATCATAAATCCATCGAAGGCCTTCAGGCAGCAACTGATTAATATGAATCAAAGGAATGGGAAAATATGATTTATTTTCAATTCTGATCCAAAACTCAATTTGATCATCTTCTTGGACAGGTTTGTGTGGTAATTCATAGATAATCTCTGCATTCTTTTGAATATTCCTCTCCCAAAGGCGGCTATAAAACCAAATCATACAAACCAATATGGCCATCCAAAAAAGCAGCATCATGATCGATCCCCTGTCAGTTTTGCATCATCCTCCACAGGCGCAGGAATGTTCCGTAAGATTTCATCAAGAACATCCGATTCGCTTCTTTTTTTCATTCGGCTGGATGACTTCACTTTGATACGGTGAGATAACACTTTGGATACAGGCGCTTTTACGTCATCGGGAATAACAAAATCCCGACCGTGAATCGCCGCAAAAGCTTTGGAAGCTTTGGTCAGGAAAATTAATCCCCTTGGTGATGCACCTAAAGAAATTTCCTCATGTTCACGAGTCGAACGAATGATTTGGATAATATAAGTTTCAAGATCCTCCGTGATGGTTACTTGATTAATTGTGTTTTGTGCAAGAATGATATCTTGCGGGCTGACGACAGGTTTAATTTGTTCGATCGGGACAAACTGAGTAAATCTTCGAAGAATAAAACGTTCATCTGCTTCCGAAGGATAGCCGAGTGATAATCTCATCAGAAAACGGTCCAATTGAGCTTCAGGAAGTGGGAACGTCCCTTGAAATTCGATCGGATTTTGTGTTGCGATGACAAAAAAAGGCTTTTCTAACGGGTGAGTTGTTCCCTCTATGGTAACCTGTCCTTCTGCCATCGCTTCAAGCAAGGCCGATTGTGTTCTCGGAATTGCTCGATTTATTTCATCAACAAGTAAGAATCGGGTAAACAAGGGACCTTTACGAAACGTAAAATCTCCGGATTTTTGATTGTATACAGTTGTGCCCAGGATATCAGAGGACAGAAGATCGGGGGTACATTGAATTCTTTTGAAAGAGCATCCGATGCTTGAGGCAATTGCCTTACATAATACCGTTTTTCCTACTCCGGGAAGATCCTCAAGCAGTACATGTCCGGAACAAAGTAATCCTGTCAATACAAATTTTAAAGTCTCATCTAAACCTATTACAACCTTGTGGACTTCATTATTAATTTTTTCAGCTAATTCCCTGATAAATTTCATTTTGATTAATCCTAAAAATATAATATTATGAATTATGGTCAGAGTATTATATCATAAAAGTGAGAATAATAAAATAACAAGGGAAACCACTCTCTAACATAAGTTCCCCTCCGAAGCGAATTTGACGTTTCTCGTTTCGAAGGGGATTTATGCGACGGGAGTGGATTATTTTTTTCGGCGATCCCGAGTCAATCATAAGCTGAGGGGATCAACTGTTTCAATTTCTTCATGATGCGGTAAACGCGTTTGTGATTGGAAAAGCAGAAAGTCCCCAAGTAGCCTGACCTACCTAATCCCCCATATATTAACGACTTTTTTGGTTAGTGTTACAATATTGAAAACTGGATCGAGAAAGGTGACACCATGAAACAATCGTTTGTTCCAAGTAACGCATTTATTGATCCATATGGTCGAAATATGCCAGAAGCTAAACATCTGATGGAAGCTGTTATGAGTTTGGTACTTTCAAACTTATCTTCGGCATCTCAACGATTGCCGCTGTCACAATCATTGAAACCATCTTATGCATATTTTCCCGAAGAAGGGCTTTCAACAGAAGAAATCCTTCAACAATTAAAAGGAATTTTAGAGAGTTCAATGAATCCTGCTCATCCTCATTACATTGGACATATGGATTCGATCCCAACGCTCATGTCTTGTTTAGGTGAGTTTATTAGTGCATCGTTGAATAACAATATGTTAAGCCTTGAGATGTCACCTGTGTTCTCGCATATGGAAGTTGAAGTCATACAGACGATTTCTCAATTTTTTGGTTACAATGAGAAAGCAGGAGGAGTCATGTTGAGCGGAGGAAGTCTTGCAAACCTTCAAGCCCTTGCGGTGGCTCGAAATCATGCTTTCCCTGTTTTACAAAATGGTTTATCCGGTATTGATGGGCAACCTGTGGTGTTCGCCTCCGAGGTGGCTCATACATCTTTGCAAAAAGCTGCTATGCTTCTCGGATTAGGGACTTCTTCTGTGATTCCTGTCAAAACAAATGCAAATTCACAGATGGACACTGCTGATTTGGAGGTCAAGATTAAGCAAGCCCGCAATCAAGGGAAGAAACCTTTTGCCATCGTTGCTACGGCGGGAACAACCGTAACGGGAAACATTGATCCAATCCCTGCCATTGCAGAAATCGCACAACAATACAGGCTATGGCTTCATGTGGATGCCGCATATGGGGGAGCGTTGGTATTCTCCAAAAAACATCGTGATCGCCTTACAGGAATTGATAAAGCTGACTCCATTACGTTTAATCCCCAGAAATGGATGTATATCGCAAAGACGTGTGCAATGGTTATATTTAAAGATCGAACCATTTTAGAGAAAGAATTTCGTATCCCGGCTCCGTATATGAATGATACCGAATTTACAAATCTCGGAGAAATTAGCGTTCAAGGAACTCGTCATGCAGACATATTGAAGTTGTGGCTATCCTTGCAACATATTGGGATGAAAGGCTATGAGCAACTTCTTGATGAGAGTTATGTCTTAATGGAAACCTTTATTGAGCAAATCAAGCAACGCCCGTACCTTGAACTGGCAAGCGAGCCTGACACAAACATTTGTTGTTTCCGAGGAAGACCTGAGTATATTCCACCGGATCAATGGAATTTAGAACTTCAACAAACGCTCCTGCGTGATGGACAAACCTTCTTCTCTTTACCAACCTATCGGGGAAATCGTTGGTTAAGGGCGGTTCTTCTCAATCCATTTACTTCTGTAGAAATGATCCATCAAGTGTTTGACAGAATGGATCAATTTTATAAACACAGAAGAGGCGATTCGTAAGAGTCGTCTTTTCATATGGTCTTGAGACGAATGTATTTAAGTGTCCGAAACAACGTCATGCTGCTGGTACCAAGATTTCTGAAGCCCGGCATGTTTTCACAGATAAAAGGATGGCCAGTATATCCCAAGCTGGTAAGAATCTTGCCAATCGACCAGCAGTCTGTAAGCAGGGCTGTGATTAACGCAATTTGATTCAGCGACCGTTGTTTTTTCATTACTCATCTTGCCTAAATTGAAATCGCTTAATATGATATTTTTAGGAGGGATTACAATGGAGGAAAGAGCAGAGAAGATCAGAAGGCTGGCCGATATCGAGGAACATAAATTGAGAAAGGTGATAGCAACAGACCCGCATCCGGTCTATACTGACATGGATGATTACTGTGATGTCTGCTGTCTCCGCTTAAATCGAATACATATTCGGATTGTTGAAGACGTACAAAACATGGACGACAACGGGATCAGGGCGTGTTTAGATTGTATTAAAAAGCATGATCTTAAAGTACTGGATAACAAAAAAGCGCTTGAGTATGAAGCCATGACAGAAGCAAAACTCAGGATCAAAAAAGGTACGCAAATTAATTTCTGAAAAGGGGAGGAATTTTAAAAATAATGTCTAAAAGAGATGTCAAGATAGGAGGTGAAAATGATGAAACGTTTTCTCATCGGAGAACCTCCGGCTGGAAAAACCGGAGGAGAACCGCCGCAATGCTAATCTCTCTTCTCAGCTATATTTCTGCTATTGGAGGGCCCCTGAGTAAGGGGCCTCTTTTTTATATATGTGCTGCTCAGCAAATTATTCACTCAGTGAAATTACTGCCGAACCGTCAGTATCGGCCCAACCGAATCCACTTTGGGCGTGAAAGGTGTAGTTCTTCGCATCGCCGCGAATGTCGTAAACCAGCGTAATCTGTTTTTCACCTGTCGGAGGAAATTCATTCAAAAAGCTGCTTTCGTCGCTGCTGTCCATTACATATAAAATCGCATCTGTGTCCGGCTCAAATGAGCGATTCTGTTTGTCTTTCAGTACAGTCATACTGGAATCAATGACTCTTGACTCTTTGTCATTATTCTTTACTGATACTTTCAGGATAGCGAAGTTGCCGGCGCTCGGCTTCTTTGATCCCATTATGTTTTTAAGCTGGTCTTTTTCCTCAACGGAATCTACCCGATATTCCAGCTTGCCAGCTTTGACCCACTGACCGATTTTCGCTACTTTGGGTTGTTCCGGCTTTTTAGCCGGGGCAGGTGATGACACCGGCGGTTTGTCGGCTACCGGTTGATTGTTAGACGTATCTCCACCTCCGAAAGCGAAGCCGAAAATGACGAAGAGGACAAAAACACCGAATCCCCACCAAGCCCATTTTCTTTGAACGCTTTTGAAGTGATCAACACTTTTCCATGATTTCGCTTTCCAAGCCCATTCACTTCCTTTAGCGCCTAATATGATATTCATGATAAAACCGAATATTGGGACAAATGCGAGCAAACCAATCCAGACTCTGTTGCCGATCGCCCATATCGGCCCGAGAAAAAAGCCCCCCAGTTCCATTTTTTTACTCCGGATACATCAGAATGGTTTGTAATGTTTTGATCCATGTCCAATTCCTCCTGATTTGTTTCCAAAAGTCATAATGGATTCTTCGATCTGTGCTTTTATGTCTTCGATGCGGTAGTAAAGCAGAAAGGCATCTATAATGCTTTGAATAGCATCTCCGACATAAAAGCGATGAGCGCCGAATATGCCCAAGAAGAACCAGAGCAGATAAGCTGTAGATTTTTTCTTTTTTGCTCCAACTCAGAGTTAACAAACCATGGCTGTTATTTTATGTCATCAAATCGTCTGTAAACAGATTGCTCACCTTTTCACCTCCTTTGTTTTGTCAGGCCCGCTGATCCGCATCAACGGGCCTTATTCTAGATAAAATCCCAATCCCGGAATAGCTGGTCTTTCACCCGTTCAAAAATTTGTGGATCAATATCTTCTTTGTTGGTTGTCCATGCGCTTTTAGCTCTATAATCTCCGAATTCAACGAATGCTCTTTTTGGCTCCCCTTATTTTAATTCGCAATCGGTTTCCGTTTTTTGTCATTTTGCGGCTCATTTTTTGTCAATTAACTACAGGACTTTGGCAGACTGGTGTCGGGTTGTCCCGGCCAGTTCGGCCAGGTTTCTCTGGCTGGGCCATTCTTTATGTTGGTTGAAAAATTTTTCGGCCGCTTTTTTGATATAGTCGGGCGATATCTTCTTTTTGGCTAAAAATAGTAAAGCTGCCCCCAAAAAGGGCAGCTTTACTATTCCAGTCGATTTCGTCCCCTCTATCATGACTGTTGTGGTGCTATTTTGCCTCAGGTCCATTGTGATATCGGGAGAGGTTTCCTCATTGGTTGGCCAAGATCGTTCCGAGCCGTTTTTCGATGTCACGTGCCCTGCCTCCGTACTGCTTCATCTACCGTATTTTAAAAGATACCATTTTGCGATATTTGATTGGACTGACACCGAATTTTTTTCTGAATATCCGTTCAAAGGAAGAGAGACTGTTGAAACCAGTCTCAAAGGCGATGGAGGTGACGGATTTTTCGGAGTGGCGCAACAGTTGCGATGCAAGGTGCAATCTTTGATCCTGAAGATATTGGCCTGGTGTGGTACCAATATGTTTTTGGAATAAGCGAATCAAGTGAAATTTACTGAGATTGGTGATCTTGCACAGGTCGTCCAAGGTGATTGAAGAGGACAGATTGGAACGGAGATACTCGATCCCCTTTCGCAATGATGGATGTGCAACCGGAGGCGGAGATGACGGGAACCAGCAGTTGGAGTGAGTTCCTTTGTGGACGGACAACAAAAATGACGCCAAGTTCCATTCAAATTCATCCAATTCTATGCCGCTAAGCGGATGATGAAGACTTCTTGACAACGCTTGTTCCGCCTGTTGAACCAAAATCTTTGTGTAGCTGTCTTCACTCCACGGAAAGAAACAAACTTCGGTTTCGGAGACGTTCAGACGGTCGGCAACGACTTTTTCAAGAAAGTCTTGTCGAATCGTAATCAATAAAATCCGTGCCCCGCCTTCGGCTGCCGAATGCTTGTGCCGCTGACCGGGGGACAAAAGCATACGACTTTCCGAAGACGCCATATGCAGGGTGGTTTGCTCATGTTGCATGATGCTTTTTCCCGCAAGCGGAATGCTGATCTGGTACACGTCCTCATGACCGTGATATTCATCGGCTTGTCTTTCTCTGAGAGTGAAGATTGTAAACTTACAGTTTTTTAGTCTTAGTTGTAGTGACATGTTCTCCTGTCCTCCGATTCAAGGTTG
The DNA here is from genome assembly GCF_016055135.1 of Thermoactinomyces sp. CICC 10521. Lineage (NCBI taxonomy): Bacteria > Bacillati > Bacillota > Bacilli > Caryophanales > Thermoactinomycetaceae > Thermoactinomyces > Thermoactinomyces sp. CICC 10521. The sequence continues at coordinate 46,326 of NZ_JAECVZ010000023.1, forward strand.
GAAGGAACGAGGGGGATTACTTCTATAGGAACATTATATTTTTATTAATACCTTCCCGGCAATAATTGCTACTTGAAGAGCAACGAATGCCGAGCCTCTTTCGACGGTTTCTTTAGATAATGATAATAAACAAGAAAGGGTAATCGTTTACAAACGGTGAGGAGGATGATTTATGACATACAAACGGCGTTGTTTCATGGTGACGGCATATGCTCCGAAAGGGATGAAACTGAGGGAGGCCAATCATCTGTTCAATCGGTACATTGCTGACCGGGAGCGGGGTCACTGTGTCTTTCACGATCACTTCCTCGATCAATCTGGCGGGGTCGCATTTTTTGAGGTAAACAGTAAGGAACAGGAGGACCGGATGCGTAAGGCTTCCGATCTTCCGGGTTGGACGGTTCAGATCCATCCGCTGATCCATTCCCAGTCGGCGGCGGGTTTTGTGGCACAGTTGGATTATACTAGTGGAAACTATTTCAATATTCCCTTGTCTTCCCTAATGGAACGAATCCGCAGTGCAAAGGAAGAGAATCGAAGTCCCTACCAAGCATGAGTGCCTGATTCATATAGGAGCAAACCACTCTCTAACATAAGTCCCCTCCGAAGCAAATTGACTTTTTCGTTTTGATTCGAAGGGGATTTATTCGACGGGAGTGGATCAATTATAAGCCGTCAGTAAGAGTGACTAATTGTCTATCTTTTCTTGCACGGGGAAAGAAGTCATCGAACGGCAACTTGTTGTTCAGCTTGTTGATTCTGAACTTCTTGCGGTAACATGAAGCTAAGAACTGCTGCTCCTCCCAACATAATGGTCGCAGTCAGGAACGAAAGAGCGTAGCCTCCTGTTAAATCGTATAACCATCCTGGAATGAAAGCACCCAACGCGGAGCCCGCCTGATGGCCAAAAGAGAGCCATCCCAATACCAATCCCACATTTGACTGAAAATATCTGGTTGCGAATAGCGTGGTGGGAGCCACGGTGGAAA
>NZ_JAECVZ010000024.1:0-45086 GCF_016055135.1 Thermoactinomyces sp. CICC 10521
CCATCTCTGGATGAAATTCTCTGGATGAATTCGTCCTGAACATAGAAACCTTCCTTCGGAATTTTTTTTATACCTTTTCAACAAAAAAAGGCTGTTGACTTTCTTTGTCAACAACCTCGGCGGGAGATTAACTTCTCCCGCTTTTTCTATGGACAACAAAGACAAAACTGATGGAAACTATTACTACGAGGAGGTGTCCTGGTGGATGATAAATACATAACTGCTTCTCAAGCAGCAAGGCTATTTGGATTTTCCCGTTTTTATGGTTCAAAGTTATCTAAGCTTGCACAGAAGAAAGGAAGGCCATTTCCTAAAAAAATAGGACGTTCTTGGATGGCCCCAATTAGTGAGTGGGAGAAAATTTTCAATGATCCCGATATTCAACCGAGGAAGGAGCGTAAGTCTGTACCAAAATCAAAGGCAAGTGGTGTTTCATCTCGGACTGATTTAATTACAGCTACTACTGCAGCTCAAATTTTAGGATGTTCACCTAGTTGGATGATGATATTGGCGAAACGAGGAAAGGAAAGAGGGTTTGAATGGCCTAAAAAAGTAGGCCGTTTTTGGTTAGCGACAAAGGAAGATTGGGAAAAAATCTATTCTTCTACTGAATTAAAAAGTTGGTCAAAAAGCAGGTAGTATAACAAAATTTTAAATAATTGTACTTGAATTAATCGGGTCATGTGTACTAATATTGATTATGTAGACATTACCAGTTGACAGGAGGGAAGGCTGGTTGAACGAAAAAGAGATTCTCGAGTTGTGGGATACTACCCGACGCACTCCACAGGATCCGAAGCGAGTTCTTGATTTATGGGATACCACACGAACAAACAACTATCAGTTTCAACAAATGAGAAACAGACAACGGATACAAAAGTTGGCGCTGATTCCTTTAGCATCTGGGGTAGCGTCCATTGTATTAGGGATTGGGCTTGTTGGATCTGCTTATGCGGAGGAAATCAATTTAGATCCGATTTTGAATGCAAAACCCGAAGTTCTGAACCAACCCGCGATCCCTGTAGATAACGTAGATAACACTGTTCCAAAACATGATAATAATGATACATCCTCTCCGAAGGAACCGAAGATCGGTTTTGATTTGAAAGATGATGGGCCTCAAAATATAAAACCAATCCATCATCAGAACCATCATCTGGATGATCAGACTGGTTCAGCTGAACCAAATATTAAAATAGATCCTCAACCTGATTCTCAAGATCAACCAGATGCATCTCAACCAGCACAACCGCAAAAGCAGCCATTGCCACCAGTAGCACCAGCACCGCCAGAGCCAAACACCAACTTATCACCGGCTCAAACGGATCCAAAGTCAGTGCAACAGCAACCGAATTTACCGAAAACGGACAAGGATGAAAAAACAAACTCTCCTCAAAAAGTAGTGAATAGTGAGCCTAAAACGGTCGCTGTAGGAACAGATTCAGAGCCACATACTTTGGTGACAACTGGGCCCACTCAAACAAAGGATACAAGTGTTGTTCAACTGGCTGCGTCTGAAAATCAAGTAGTGGAACCAGTGCAGAAAACAAAAGATGGCGTTAGTTTACCGAAAACAGCTACTCCGTACGGGAATCTCTTTCTTGCTGGATTTTCATTCTTATTGGGCGGTTGGTTGTTACAAATCTCACGGAAAATGAGGATATATGCTTAGGTTTTATTGGATACCGGTTGTGATTGGGATCTTTATGATGGGGTATGCTGGGTGGCACTGGTATCAGGCAATGGAAGTTCAAGCGGAGCCAATCAAACAAGAACGACCATCGCAGCCATCCCAAAAGCAAGAGCCAGTGAAGCTGTACCATCAGGTGCCTGCTATTGGGACACATATAGGGAATTTGGAGATTCCCCGAATTAAGGCAGTCTTGCCGATTATTCAGGGTGCAAATGAGGACGAGCTAGAAAAGGGTGTAGGCCACGTTTACGAAACTGCGCTTCCCGGGGAATCGGATACGGTTCTTTTGGCGGGGCACCGCGACACCGTTTTTAAACGCTTGGGTGAGGTGAAGGTTGGGGATCTCCTGATAGTCAAAACAAGAGCAGGAACCTTCACTTACCAGGTCAAAGGGGCTAAGATCGTTTCAAAAAATGATCGGTCCATCAAATCAACCTATCCCCATCCTCACCTTGTGGTTAGCACTTGTTACCCGTTTGGATACATTGGTCCAGCGCCTCAAAGATATCTCCTAATGGCTGATTTAGTTAGGGATAGATGATGATCTATCCCTTTTTCGATACAAAGAAAGGAGCTGAAGAAGTGAACTGGCGAATGGTTCGACTCGTGGCCAGTACCGGGCTCATAGTGTTTCTTGCAGCAAAAGGAGCCTTTGATATAGTGTTTCCTCACCAACAAAATGTGAGTGCTGAAAAAACTACTGAAAACAAAAATGCTCCCGTATTCGTAGAGTCTTCGCAGGGAGCAGAAAATTACGCAGTCTATTTTACAAATTATTGGCTTACTGGTGATATGGAGAGTGCCCAAAAGTATGCGGCTACCGGTTTTGAGATTCCAAAAGACGCACCAAAACCTATCAAGATTGAAACAATTTCTCCTTGGGGTGCTCGAAGCATTGATAAAAACAAAGTAAGTGTAATTGTTCGAGTGAAACCCGACAAAAGCAACCCAATTTTCTTAGATGTGCCGGTCGTAGTGGATCAAGGAAGATATGGGGTCATTGGATTACCTAACTTCATCCCGCAACCGGCGCCAGCCAATATGCCTGGGGATACAGATGTGAATTTGACGCAAGATACTCAAACACGTCAACAAGTGGAACAAGTGATTGAATCGTTTTTCCGTCAGTATACGGCCGGAACCCCTGATGATCTAACAAACCTGTATGCAGACGGAAAACCGAGAAAGGTATTGAGTGATTTGAGCGCGACTTTCCTCAGTATCAGCGATCTGGAGGTCAGTGATCCAACAAATAACAAGTTATATGCACGTTGTGTAGCACACTTGAACATTAATGGGGCCATTGTCCCGCAACAATATGAATTCTGGTTCGAAAAAGATGGGAATCGTTGGCTTATTGATTCAACCAATCCTGTGATTTCGACACCATAGAGAAAGGAGCATTTCAATGCAAGACGGTTTATCTAATTTCATGGGGAGGATTTATGATTGGTTGTACCCCAATATCACACAAGGATATATGTTAGCCTTTATCATTATTGTTTTGTTTCAGCTAGCGAATCGGCGTTTGCGTGCTTACCTTCCTCTTACGGTTCTTGGAATGGCGTTGGTAGGGATCTTTGTGCTTAAACCTACGGATACGATTCCGCAAGTGGTGAATTTTTTCTATAACCTGTTCAGTGGTGGTTCCGGTGCAAAACAATGACAAAGAATGGGTGCGGTCGTATGCGGCAGCATGGGATAGTTCTATTCGTGTTTACATCAATGTAAGGTTTTTTCCGCCTTTTTCGATAAGCTTTCAAGAGATGATTTTCTTCATCCTCATTGAAGGATTGATGCTGTTTTTAGATCAGGTATTGGGGATTTCCTTTGCCCTGCTGATCCATTATGGAGTGATTCCTGGTCTGGCAGTTTATTTCTTGAGAAAGTTGAAACTCGAAGGGAAATATCTGCATCATTGGCTTCTTTCAGTGGTCCGCTTTGTTTTCTCAGATAAGCATGTGAGCGGCAATTTGGAGCCGGTGGAATTGGATAAAGAAAAGCTTCGGTTGCTAAGTCGAAAAGCAAGTTGATTGGCGGTTCCGGTGAGCCGCCATCATCTTTATAAGGAGGGTTTGTAATGCCGTTAATTGCTCCTGTGCTTTTCCGGTCGGCAAATATGATCATTACGAAACAACGAACTGGCCAATGTTTTTTCAAAATCCCTCAAGTAAACTATTCTTTTTTGCCGGCGGACGAGAAAAAAGGATTGCGTAACCATTTGGCGTGGTTCATGAACGAGTTTCCGTACCCTGTGATCTGGATTCAGGTGCCGGTTCCTTATTCACCACGGGAATCCGTGCAATTTGACTTATCCAAAACTCCGCCCGAACTTCATCATGTGGCAAAAGAGGCGATGAAACAAACGGAACGCTACATACGGGAGCGGATCCCCACCAAATACAATCTTTATATTGCAGTTGATATGGAACCTGTTTCTGGAAACTGGTTAGAAGAATTGGGGCGAGGTTTTTATGAATTGATTCGTGATCCCTTTGTTTTGATTGATGAATGGATGGGAGGAGACTATTATCGACTTCCCTGGACCGAATGGAAACGGTTTGAAACGGCGGAAAGAGAGATCTATGAGTGGATACGCCAAAAGCTACATGGAGGAGTAGAACGATGCAGTGAGGCAGAGGTGCTTTGGCTAATTGAGCGTAGTGCCTGCAGAGGATATAATCCACCGCTTCAATCTGAGCCGATGGAACTGTTGGCTGAAGAAGACGGGTATATCTACGGCTCAAAAATCGATATGGATCGAGGTCTTCATGATGTTGACCTGTATTTTAACAAGCCAATTGGAATGATTCATTGGCAAAAAGATTGTGGTGGCGAAACCAAAAGGGGTTATTTTTCTTTCCTAGCGGTTTCCACACTTCCAGAAGGAGTGGAATTCCCCGGAAATGCAGAGGTTTACCATAAAATCCGTGAACTGGACTTTGAGGTAGACGTAATTGTCCGGACTGAGCCCATTCCGCCACAGGATGCGCGTCGGGAACTGAAGAACAAATTTGAGCTGATTTTAGGACAGATCACCCACACTGCAAGCAGCAAAAATAATGAGCTTGAAGGAACGGAAGAACTGGAAGGCGATATTTTACGGCGTGTAATGAACCGCGAATTGGACCGGAGGATTGCCACAGAAAAGATCCCGATCTTCAAAACGCAAATCCTTTTCGTAGTTTGGGGAGACAGTACAAAGGAAGTACAACGAAGGCGCAGGGATTTGCAAGACAAGATGAAGGAACTTGATTTGCGCTTGGAGATTCCACGTACCGGGCAAAAATCCCTTTACCATGACACATTACCAGGCGCGCCGCAAATGGATAAGTTTTATCTTGTTCGAACTACAGCCGAGTTTTTAGCTTCATTTATGCCGTTGGCCACCACGGAAGTGGGCGATCCGAGTGGAATCTATATCGGGAATACTGTGATGACAGTGCCAGGAGTTTCCGAAAATGCATTGGGACGCGCGCCGGTGTTCATGGATGTAGATCGGGCGCGGAACTTACTATCAATGACCTCCAGTTCCGTTTATGCCGGTTCGCTTGGTGCTGGTAAATCGATGCTGACAGGAGCTATCACCTATTACGAATTGCTTCGGGGGGTCCATCATCTCTTGCTACAACCAAAGGACGAACTTTGGGCCTGGCCGTATGAACTCCCGGAGTTAGCACCGATAACCAATATCGTTTCGATCTCCAACTCGGTCCGCGATAAAGGGAAATTTGATCCACTTGCCCGGGTGAGTGATGACCCAGAAGAGCGTTTGTATGCAAAAAAATTGGCCACCAGCTTGCTTTTGTTCTTGGCGGAGGAAAAGCCCAAAAGCTGGGCAGGGCAAGCAATTCAAACGGCGATTGACTTGGCACTAAAAGATAATCAACCCTCGATGATGCGAGTGTTGCATTATCTGGAAACGTATTTGCATGGGGAACTGGATCGGGAATTTGGGCTGAACCGGGATTTGGCCAAACACGAAGTAGAGCAGGTTTACTCCTTCTTACGCCGACAAGCAAGGGAATCACAAGCCCAACTCTTTTTCGGGGATGGAAGCGAAACTCCGATTGATGTCAGTAATCCGCTCACGATTATACAGATGCAGAACCTGGGGATTCCGGAAAAGGGCCGCGAGGATTACCGCTTAAACATGTCATTATTTATGGCGATTGCCGACTTTGCCCGTCGGTTCGTCAACCAAAGAACGAATGTGCCGCGATCAGTACTGTTTGAAGAATTGCATGCGATCAACCAAGCATCGGAAGGGCAACAAGTGTTGCGGGAATTGGTTCGGACGTGCCGTTCCAAAAATGCAGACCTCAAGATGGTCATCCATAACATGCGTGACTTGCGAATCGGATCGGAATTCAAGGGTGACGGTGAGGACGGCGGTGAGGAAATCCGCTCAAATTTGGGTTATCGCTTTGTCTTCCGAATGGGGGATGATGCAGAGGCTAAAAAAGCGTGTGAACTGTTGGGGATTGAACCCAATGACGAAAACGTAGCACATATCCGAAACCTTCGGACAGGTGAGTGGCTTATGGCCGATCTGGAAGGGCGTGTGGCAAAGGTACAGCTGGATCTGAGTGAGCTGAATCCACGATTATTCCGCTCGTTGGATACTCGTCCGGCGGCTAATCAACGTCGTGAGCGTGAATTTGGCCATTTGAGGAAAGTAGCAACACAACAATCACTGGAGGGAGTTCGATGAAGGCAATCCTGGTAAAAAAGAGGGCCTTGGTGGTCATAATCTTGGCCCTTTTTTTCTTAAGCGGAAGTGCAATTTGGATATGGAGCGACTCGGGAACAGCAACTGCTGATTTAACCCCATCTGAGCAGGCGGCACTTGATTTTTGGAAGGCAATTCATGTGGATGGGGACGCAAAAAAAGCAAAAGAGATTGATCTAAATAAAGCAGATTGGACATATGCGGTTTCTAAAAAAACAGTTAGCAAAGTGCTAATCATGCTATCTCCCGAAAAACCGGCTACAGATACAACAGCTCAAGTGTATATTTACAATCCCCAAAACGATAAGGGATACATGATTGATATGGTAAAAAGGGATGGAACTTGGAAAATGGATCACTACAAGTCCGCTCCTGGGTTATATGCGTATGTTGTGCGCTATTATCCAGATCATCAACGTGAGTGGAAAGAAGTGAAGCTCAGATGAGAAGATATGCTTTCCATTATCTTCTGCTGATTTTTCTTTTAGTAGTTCCCGGCTCTGCTCATGCTGCTGGTGCGATCGAAAACATGTTACCAGATCACTCTCCAATTAACGAGAATGGATCCATAACTGATGAGTTGTATGAAAAATTTGATGTAGATAATTACACGTTTGATGGAAACTATGACGTAACCAGTATTTTCAATAAAACACAAAACTTTGTGTTAAGCAATATTTACGTTGCTGAGATATTTCTATTGAAAGTTGGTATCTACATTTTCCAATGGGCTTCTCAGGCTCCGTTTTTTGATTACTTGGCATCTTGGACATCAGGTGCTGTCAAGTGGATGGGCGGAAACATATTTATAACCGTTCTCAAGTCGATATCTATATTGGTTAGCCTATGGATTTTGGTTGAAATCTTTCGGAAACGTTATGCAGACAGTGCTAAGTCTCTGCTTACTTCTCTTGTGTTTTTAGCACTTAGCATGGTGCTTTTCAACAATATGAACAGCGCGTTGCATTTCGTTAACAACTTCTCTAATCATATATCTGCACAGATCTTGGCAATCGTAGAGCCGTCTAAACAAGGCGATGTCAATAAAGAAGTAGTTGTCAAAAGCTCAAATAAGATATGGGAGAACTACGCAATTATTCCCTGGCAGTTTGGCGAGTTTGGGAAGTCAATGAAACCAGGCTCAAATATTTCTGCCGATTCCAAAGATAAAATTGCGAAGGATACTTATTTGATTTTAAGTGCGAATGATAATACCCGAAGTGATTACGTCGATAAGTGGACTGATGATCCACCACGGTATCCATCTATGAACAGTGATTCTGGCTTAACGGGTCGCTCAGTTGTGGTTATCGTTACCCTAGTTACCGATACGATCTTCGTGATTTTCCTTATCACTTTGTCACTCTTCCAGCTTTTCTACAAATTAGCGTTTCTCATCCTAGCCTTCATTGCTCCACTAGTTTGTTTATTTGCTGCTTGGCCAAGAAGCGGAGTATGGACTGTCATAAACTGGGGTTATAACTGGGTTGGTGCCGGGTTGTATGGGATTGTCGTTTCTTTCTTGATCGCTTTCTACCTGGGAATCTCTACAAAACTATATGAACTAGTACCGAAAATGGGTTGGTTTTTTGGAGGAATCGTACCCCAGTTAGTTTTGGTGATTATGTTGGTGATGTTCCGAAAACAATTGATTCAGTTTTTCCGTGCGCCAGTTAGACAAACAAAACGTGTATATGGACAAATGAACCGGTATTTTGCCAAAGGAGAACCACTTGTGTCTCAAAGCCGTCAATTTGCTGGAACCATCAATCGGGCCTTTGATAGCGTTGAAAAGAAATTACGTAGTCGACCAGCCGCTGCAAATTCAGGAAGTGGTCAAAGCAGTGGTTTTTCCAAACCTTATCTACAAAGCTCATTTACTGATCAAAACAAAAAAGAGAAATCGGCTTATAAATCTCAACCATTCCAGAACCAGAAATCTATTGATCCTGAAATCATTCCGCCTAAAGAGCTAAGAGAAGGACAAAAGCATGGCCCTACCATCATAGATGCAGAATACTCAGTGGTCGATGACCAAGAACCGCTTGGATTACCAGATAAACCAACACGAGGACGCATTATTAATGGCAAATTTCTCCCAGCTCCTGCTCAATTAACGACAGCTCCTCAGTCTACAACTCCTAAAGCAAAGCAAAAACCAAAAAAACGCAGGCTGGTGCAATTGAACGATGAGCAAAAGCGAAAATTGAAGACACAGGCCGTTGTGCTTGCCGGAAAAGCCGTAATGAAAATGGCTGCTTCCAAAGAGTCCAAACCAAAAAAATAAAGAGGTGAACCCATGAAAAAGCGTTTTTTTGTTGACTGGCCTAGAAAAAAACAACTCCTGTTTCTATTAGGCTTGTTGGTATGGGCTGTGTTGGCAGTTTGGATGTTCATGGATCAAGATGATCCAAAACCATCAAACATGAAAAAGACCCCGACCGATGCAGCGGTTTCGGGGTCTCAACCACCTCAATCCGAGGGTACCTCCAGTGTATCGAATATGCCCAGCTATACACAAGCAGATAAGCAAGCGGCTAAACAAGTGGCAGAAACTTTTGTCCCGCTTTACACCACTTATAAGGTTGAGCAAATCAACAGCATGGTCGAAAGTATTCGCCCTTATGTGACTGATCGGTTCTATGAACAGGAAAAGGAGAACGCGGCAAACGTTCGGCCTACAGCAGAGTTTTTTCAGTTCCGCTTTGTGAAGATGGACGGCTCATATATTGAGCCAATGGATAGTGACTTGTATTGGACCTCGACGATAACGGTGGAATCCATCCATGCAGATGGAAGCAAAGAGCAAGAGCAGTATGATTATGCGATCCGCCTACGCAATGAAGGGACATCCTGGAAAGTGGCAGAGGTGGAAATGCATGCAGTCTGAACCATCAACAAAAAAACGAAAAGGTATAGGAAAATGGATAGCTGTTGCTTTGTGCGTTTTTCTACTCATTGGCGGTTTTGTAACGGTAATAGGGGTAATCTTTATCACGACCATGCAGGAGTCGCTCGCACCGTTTCAATACACAGAGACACCTGGAGATGTTGAGTGGGCGATCACGGCAACCGGTGAAAAGTTGATCCCGGCTAAATATATTCCCATCTACAAAGCGGCTGGTCAAAAATATGGAGTGCCTTGGAATCTCTTGGCGGCTATTCATGCGCAGGAAACCTCGTTTTCCACCGATCTACGGATGAGCAGTGCGGGCGCAGTCGGAGCCATGCAATTCGAACCGTGTGCCTGGATTGGTTGGGATTACTACAAAAATGAGTGCGATAGCAAAGGAGATCTGAAACCGGGAGTAAACATCGATATCACAGATCCTCGCAACATTCACGGTGGACAGGGACTTGATGTTAACAGGGACGGAAAGGCCGATCCATACGATCCTGTTGACGCGATCAACGCAGCTGCAAAGCGCCTGGCCGCGGACTACAAACGGACAGGGAAGGATTGGTTTGCTCAAGGCGGACCAGTATGGCGTTACAATCCTAGCATGAAATATGTGTCAGATGTGGAACGCAAGTTTCATGAGTTTGCTCAGCCCTTGTTTACGGCTCAAGCAACGGCGCCAGCAGAAGGAAAAATGGGGGAGCTCATTAACGAAGCGAAAAAGCTGATCGGCGTAACCAAATATGTCTTTGGTGCCAACGATTTCCCCTATAAACTGGATTGCTCATCATTCACGATGAACTTGTACAAGCGCGTGTTTGGAATTGATATCGGGCGCGACACATTGACCCAAGTCACAAAAGGAGTTCCCGTAGAAAGAAATGAGTTGAAGCCAGGAGACCTTGTATTTTTCCGTGGGACCTATCGTCCTGGCGTCAGCCATGTGGGGATCTATATCGGTGGTGGCGAGTTCATCAACAATCAGGGCACCGGTCAAGATGTGCAGATTGACCAATTGAACCAGGGATATTGGGATTCGCATTACTACACAGCGCGGCGTGTGGTGAAATAGAGAGGAGAAGCAAGATGAGTCGTGGATACAATCGATACGGAAGAGAGCATGGTGGAAGCGGAATTGATTGGCTCATTCTCCCCTTTGGTTGGGGAGTGGTTGCGTTGATTGTATTGGCCCTAGTCTGGAAGAAGTATATCAGAGGGTGGCTGGCATCGCTCAGCCCGAATACACCAGCTGCACCCGGTGTATTACCCCATGTTGATTTGAGCTATGTTACTACCTTAATTGAGTGGATAATAGGAATCGGAATTTTAATCGGTGTTGGGATTCTGGTGGCTCCTTTCTTTTATCAAAAACGGGCCCAGAAGGATGTACGTTGGAAACGAATCATCCTGCATGCCGACACGCAGCACGACGGGAAACAGGCGGAGAGACTGGTCACATCCTTATGGGAAGCCAAACGGTCGTGGCTTAAACGTTTGTTGCGTGGCCGAGAATGGTTCCAACTCTTGGTTACATGCGTACCAGGCAATCATCTGGACGGAGATATCCTGTTGTATGTCGGGTATCCGCAAGATCGGGACCCCTATATTGTGAAAGTGATCTTGAACATTTACCCAAATGCTGATCTCATTGATATCCCCCATGATCAAGTGCCCCAACCTTTTCTGGAAAAGGGAGTAGGGGGAAAGCTGATCTGGCAATATCCCAAACAACCGGGATTACCATTGAAGCCGTTTGACGGATCGGAAGAGATCAGCCGGATTCTTAGCCACCTGACGCCGGGTTCGTATCTATCTATTGCATTTAGTCCAGTGTCTCTTCGTAAGTTGCGTAAGGCAGCAGAAGAGACTCGGGATGCCGTCATTCACAATCGCAAAGGCGACCGGTTTGCTTTTCTTCGTCCCTATATTGAGGCGACATTGAAAGCACTAGACCGAGACATGACTACTTCCAAAAAGGAAGAAAAAGAATATCCGGAAGAAGTAAAAGAAGTATTGGCCAATTTGAAAAAGCGTCACGCTGGTCAGACAGCTGCTTTTGATACGGAAATCTATCTTTGGCATGAGTCGGATGATAAGCGCATCGTGGAATCTATGGTGAATGCGATTAATGCCGCGGTAAAACAGTCCAATCGCTTGCGTTTGGATACAACTAAGAAAAGTCCGATCTGTTTAGCACCCTACCCTCGTTGGAAAAAGGTGATGACATGGACGGGGAGCGAGCTGGCCAACTTGATTCACTTTCCGAAAGGAAAAACCAAGTATGAAAAAGAGAACCGGATCAAACACATCATGGACCGTATCCCTCATTTAATCACTGGTCAAAACCCCATTGGGGCCGATGAGTTTTTGAAGGGGATTCCCTTCGGGTACTTGATTCATCCGGCCTATGTGAAGCGGATGCTTTATATCTCTGAAAAGAAACTCCGGAAAATGGCTTTGGTTCTTGGGAAAATTGGGTCTGGTAAGACGGCTTTGATCCTTATGATGATTCGCCTTCACTTGATTTGGAAATTGGTTCGGAAAGAACCCATGGGGGGACTTACCTTCATTGATCCGAAGGGAGACGGTGTTAAAACGGTTCTCACTTACTTTCGGATGCTGCGTGTGCAGGGGCATGAGTTTGATGAAAATAAGGTTCATTATTTTGATTTGACGTCCGATCAATATTGCATTGGCTTAAATCTTCTGGAACGATTGCCTGAGCAAACGGAAGATCAACAGATCTCCAACATCATTGGGATTTTGCAAAACGCTTATTCTACTGATTCCGCGTGGTTGAAAAAGTACGCACGGCCAACCATTCGGGCACTCCTGCGTGACAAGGTTGAGCAACACACCATTTTGGCCATTCCCGAGTTTTTACGCAAAGAAAGTCCATTACGTGACAGGATCAAGGCCCAGTTAAAGAAGGGGAGTACCAGTGACCAAGCACTTTATCGGAAATTAGAGGATTTAGAAGACAAATTTGGCGGTCATGAGGTTGAACCATTTCTGAATCGTCTGGATGAACTGATCGAAAATCCGGTCACACAACGAATTTTTGGCCAAAAGAAAACGAACTTAGAGATTATGCGCTATCTGGAAGAAGGGCACTTTGTTTTCATCAATGCAGAGGGATTAGCTGAGGATGAAGCGGCCATGAAGCTGGTGATGGGGATGATTGTGACGTTGTATCACCAAGCGGCTCAAAAACGGAAAAATCAATCACAAAACCATTACCTGATTGTTGACGAAGCGCATCAATGCCAAATTCCTGTGCTTTACCAACAAGTGATTCCCAAAGATCGGAGTAAGGGTCTAATCGCCGTTCTGATGACGCAATATCTGGATCAGTTTGTAGAGCCTTTGAAAAAAGCTATTACTGAAGTCGGTGGACATATATTTGCCTTTACGAGTGGATCAGAAACCGCTAAAAAAGTGCAAGAATACACCGGCAATCGATTTAAGGCAGAAGATATAGTTAATTTGCCGGAGTTAGAGGCCGCGGTGTATACCGAAAGTGATTCTGGACAGAGAGTATCTTTCCGGATTCGTGTAGAACCGCCTTATATCATGGGTATTGATGGAAAGCAGACTTATTATGGTCCGGAAGAAGATCGACAAGCGAGAGAAGAAAGCGAAGCTTTCCAAGGTGCTTTACAGGAATTTGGATTACGTTGGATGCAAAGGGACTGCTTATCCGTTGAGGAGGTACAGAAGCAAATTGACGAATATCGCGAAAAATTGTGGAACTTGGATCAACACGCGGTGTATTGGCAGCAAGAAGAAGTAAAAACACAAGAGCAAGAGGGACCAAAAGAAAAAGTTACATCTTCTACTCAAATAGAGGAGGAGAATGAGCTGGATCCATCAATAGTTGCTTGGATGAATCTAGAGGAATAGGAGGATGACACGTGACTATTATTGATGTGCTGAACGATCTTAGTCTAACGCGAAGCGAGGAGCTTTTAGGATGCGTCTATTTTGGGCGTATGATCGCCCCACATCAAGTTGCTCGCTTGATGGGCGTTGGAAATGACTATATCCTCAAGCTCAAAAAAGATCTTAATAAAAAGGGGAAAATGATTCTTTCTCATCAACCTGGTCGCCGCAGCCGTACCAGTATAATTTTCCCTGATCACTACAAAACAGGCCCTAGGATGTATGAACTGGGGCCTGCTGGTAAAAAAGTGGTGGAGGGTATCATTGGACGAAAAATCAATTACAGTCCCCTCACAGGCAACCAGAAGGCTCATTTCTATGGGATCAATGATATCCTTGTTCGAACGCTGGAATACCTCATTGATAGGGAATACCAACGTCTGAACGATGAATGGCCAGATGATAAGAAAAAAGAAATGGCGCGAGCGTATGCATTGGAAAAGGTACAGTGGTTTAATACACAAGAGACTTCCGAAATCATCGAATATGCATGGGCATCCATCTTAGACCCAAATCGTTGGAAAGGAAAAGAAAAGGACCGACAAAAGCTAATTGATGATTTGATCTTTCCAGATGCCCGCTTGATCCTCGAAGATCGGGCATACTGGATTGAATATGATAACATGACTGAAAATATCAAACCTGATCCAAATCGACCGAAGGTGCTCGAAAAACCTAATCAAACTTACGTTTGGGACAAATTCATCAAATACATCAATACCATGGGACCGATCGGAAACCGTGATATAGTCATCTGGGTGACCCCTAGTGAAAAACGAAAGCAGAATATGGAGCAATGTTGGGTAGAAGTGAAAAACTCTGTTACGGTCCAAAAGAAACGCCAACAAGTTGAACAGATGGGTGGAAAGTTTTTTCTACCTACGATGTGTTTTTTTACGCCAGGAGAAGAGCAAAATTTTTTGATTCAGCCCTGAGGAAAAAGATCCTTGGGGTTTAATCATGTCGAAAACAAATATACATAATATTCGATTAAATACTCCATATAAATGTACATATGAAATATATTTTCAATACAGATACAGTACATATGACCGTACATATAACTATACATATGTAGGTACATGTTGATTTTATTAAATCGCTCTAACCCGCTTTATATCTGTGGTTTCTATCGTGAACCCCACATCTGAACTTGCTTTCGAAAGTTTCATCTTTCGTTCTCCCCCACTCGCTGCACTCGTTCCTCCGCCCTCAATCCTCACTTTCGAATCGCCCGAACCGCTCAACGCATCGCCTTCGTTTCTGCTTGACCGGTTCTCTTTCCCCCTATCCCCTTCTTCTCCCCCTCCTCCCTTCTAAAAAGGTCATCGAAAGAGATGTCGATCAAATTATTCTAAGCCAAAGGGAAAATGAAAAGGAATCATATCGGCGACTTTCACGTTGCATGCAAAGAGCGAGCGCCAAAGGTATCATCTCTCCAGAATCAAACTTCAATTAAGCGGATATTTTTTGATTTAAGTTGTACATATCGTGTGATAATATACAATTAATCAAATTGCCTTAGTGATTCCCAATATTTTAATTTGTGCAACCCATTCGAACGCAGGGCAAATTCAGGTAATAAAAAAATATCTTGCTCTAGTGTTCGCGCAACTTCAATTTCTGCAAAATTTTGCCCTTGCAACTTCTCGTGTAAACCATATATTGAAATTTAAATATTTGTTTGGGGAGGAAAAAATGGAAAAAAGCCATCAAAACCTATTACAAAATTTAATTAATACAGGAATTGGTAGAAAGTTACGTAGAGATTCCAAAGAAGTCAAAGATTTAGATCGAATTAATCAAATATTAAGTGAATCACGAATAGGATATTTGGGTTTGTATGATCAAGAAGGTACCTACGTAGTTCCATTAAATTTCACTTGGCATAACAATAAGATATACTTTCATGGAAGTAACCAAGGACGAAAAATAGATGCTATAAAAAATAATAACATAATTACATGTTTTACCGTTTCTCAAGAATACGGTACCATTGCTGATCCAGTACCGGCAGAGACCGGAACCTCTTACTTTAGTGCAATGGTTTTTGGTAGAGTCAGTATAGTAAAGAGTTTAGAAGAAGCAACATCTGCACTCCAATCTATGTTAGATAAGTATGTCCCTGGATATTACCCTAATCCAGTTCCTCAAAAACACGTTGAAAGATATCGATCTTCAACTGGAAGTTCTACAGTAGTTTTTAGGATTGATCCGATAAAAATCACAGCCAAAGAAGATATAGCCAGTTCTGATAAGTTATTTTATCCCGGAAGAAAACAGAAAGAGGATCTAAAACCAAATAGATCTTAATTTTTTTGCTAGGGTGAAATTGAAATTAATTCTCCGAGCCATCCTGTGGATGGTTCTTTTGTTATTACAAACAACCGAGCAGCGAAGGAAGGTGTGGATGTCACAGCGCTTGGCAAACTCTCATCTAGCGGCGGACAACTCATGACAGAACTTGAAAAAGTCCGCCTTGGTCTCCAAGCAGGGAGTTTGAAATGCAGATTAAAGAGGAACCTGCCATCTCGGAATGCCATCGAGTGACAGGTTCCATGAGTTATTTCATCAAGGCAGCGGTACCGTCCATGTGGAGGTGGAACGCCTTGTCGACAAGCTTACCCCCATTAGCCGGGTCTATACTTCCATCGTACTCTCTTCTCCAGTTCCCCACCGCATGATTTTACCGATAGAAGAAAGCACCGAAGATATTTAAATTTTTTGATTTATACTAGCTTGAAGGTGTTTTTTCACGTTTGGTGAATCAATGACTCACCTTTCTGGATAATTTGTTCTTTCTCTGTTTCCGCCAACTCATGTATGACAGACAAACGACAACTACAATAGCTGGAATCCATATCGCCGTTCCAATGAACGGATAAGCCAAAAGGCACATAAGGCATGCTAGCCCTGCACACAGTTTCCCAACGGCCGACTTTAACAGCTTGATGCCTGCTGCCGTCCCAAGAATATATGTCGCTATCCCGAGTGAGTTTGGAATATAGACGAGCGTATTCATAGAGAGATGAAAAGCTAAAGTCACCACCAGTCCGGTTCCAGAAAAGATGGCCACGAGCAAAACACCGCGATCGGGTGTTGAATACCTTTCATTAACGTGATCAAGCCATTTTGGTGCGACACCTTCGTGTGCCAGAGAGTAGGCCAGTCTGCTAATGCTCGCCACAAATGCATTTGTCGTCCCAAGACAAATCAGCAATGCCACCAGGGCCACTACCTTTTCACCGCCTCCACCGAATGTCAGATTCATGACCTGTGCCAGAGAAGCACTGTTCAGAGCCTGGCTGGCTGTTGATATTGCCGTAGAATATGAGTGTGTGCCGACGACCGCAATGGCAACGCCGATATACAGAAGCCCTACAATAATGAGCGCACCAAACGTCGCACGTAGTACGTCCCGCTTCCCGTTCTTGAATTCCGGTGCCAAACTGGTAATGGCTTCCCAACCGAAAAAGGACCAAAAAATCATCATGGCCCCGTTTCCAATGGCACGAAGATGGCTAAAGGGTTCAGCTGGGGTAAGGTTGTATAGTCTGACGTGCGGAATAGCGAATATGATTACAGCTAGCAGAATTAAGACCACTAATCCGCTTACCGCTAGTTGCACTTTTCCACTGGTTTTGAGGCCAAAATAGTTGCTGATGATTGCACTAACTAAGAGGACAACCGCTACGATGAAAGTGCTCCAAGAAGGCAAATGAAATGCATAAGTGACATAGACGCCCCCCGTCAGCGGAACGATAAACTGCCCTGCCGCAGCGGCCACAAAGTAAAACCATCCAATGACTGCACCCATATAACGACCAAACGCCTTTTCCACGAATGTTGAAACGCCACCGGCACTCGGGTAAGCACGAGCTAACAGAGCAAAAGCATAGGCCAAGGGGAAACTAAGGGCAATCATGATTCCCCATGACAGTAAAGCATTGTTCCCTGCTACACTACCGGTCAACCCTGGCAAAATGAGAATGCCTGAGCCCACAACGGCACCTACATACAGAGCAATACCCTGCCAAACAGATATGGATTTTTGAAAGGCTCCCACGAGGCATCAGCTCCTTTTAGTGCTAATTTAGATGAGGATGGTTCGCTTCCTTTGTATCACAACCGCACTTTGCATGCTTTCGTATTCTTGCTGTCATGTACAGCGATACTGTCGTACATCGCGTATTTGACCGGCAAGTTTCGGATCCATTGGCTTGATTGGCTTGAGGTGTGAGGCGAACTTTTCTCATCTCGATCTCTTTTCCAGTTCTTTTTAACAGAATAATGATTTCAAGTCCTGATTTAAATATAAAATTAAACGATTTCTAGGGATATCGCTTACAATTTGTACACGATTATCGTTATATAACTTAAAATAATAATCTTTAATTACCATCTTCAGGGGCTCAATTAAAGAACGTCGCATCATCATCATATACCCATGAACTAATTTCATCATATGATGATTTCCGTTTGGATGCGACGATAGAAGTGCTATTGACCCCATATATTGATCCCTTTTTCTTCGAGTTCAACCTTAGAAGACCCATGAACAGGAAAGAATTCGGCCCCGCTCAGGATCCGCAATTAGCCTTTTTTAATGCTTCTACAAAAGCGTTACGAGCCGGAGAGGTCATACGTTTTTCGTACTCTATGTATTGCTGTTCTTCAATCCATCCCGCCTCGTCGGGGTCGACGACCCAAAAAGGCTCTTCGTTTTTGTTCCATTCTTCCCATTCGGCTTTCCATTCCTTATAAAGAGCTTCAGCCTCTTTCCGTTCATGGTCACTGAGGCCCAATTCTTTCGCGAAGATTTCTTTCGCTTCTTCGAAGCAAATAGGATCTTCATTTTCCCACTGACTAACCAACAAAAGCGTTGACCTTTTGATTCCGTACTCTTTCATTAACTCTCTGGAGGACATATAACGTCCTCTCCAATTCACCCAATGTTGAATCTCTTTGAACTCAAACAATAATGTGGCATAACGTTCCTTTCTCAACTGATGATTATTGCGAAAAAAGTTAATCATCAATATCCTCCTCAATTAGTTTCCGCCTAGCTCTAGGTGCAGGCAACTGGTCTATAGAGTGTTTTGTTATTAAAGCAACTTCAGTTTTTCCTTGATTTGCTCCCGACTCACCTGGGTATAACGAGCGGTCGTCTGGATCGCTGGTGCGCCTTGCTTGGTAATGTGGCCAAGGTAGTAGGCGATTTCCTCCAACGTCCATCCAGCTTCCCGACATCGGTGCGCAAAATCATGGCGCAGATCGTGGAAGGTAACATTCTTAATTAATTCCCATTCACCTTTGGTGGCTTTTTCTTTTAGTGTACGTAACCAGTGATGAATCCCCGCTTCCGTAAGCCGACCGGACCGCTGCGAAGTAAACACAAACTCGCTGTCTTGGTGCCTGTCATCATTCAATCGTTCCTGCAGATACTCATAAAGCGGCCTTCGTGCCTGATTCAACAGATCAATCTCCCGTTGTTTCCCTCCTTTGTGTCCTACGCGCAGCCATCCGGATTTGATCGTCAAATGGGTATCCGAAATCTTCAGCCAGGACACATCACTGACGCGGCAGCCGGCCCAGTAACCCAATGCAAAAATGGCTTGGGACCGCAAATCCCCCTGCCTCTCAACCAACGTCCGAAGAACCAGCCGCTGGTCATCCGTCAGAATGCGCGGAGCCATGAGGGGATGCGGAGGGATTTCCACGCGCCGAGCCGGGTTTTTATCCAGCAACCCTTGATCCATGAGCCAAGTGCAAAAATGGCTCACCGCGGCCCGCATCTTGTTTTTGGAGCTGACGCTATAGGGTTCTTCCCGTTCTTCCCCTGTGACCTTATCTTTTACGGTTCGTTTCCGGTTGAGGAACATTTCCACCGCAACTGTGGAGATCATATCCGGACGAAACCGGCCTTCATGCATCGGCCGATCGGCCAACCATTTTACAAAGGCAGCAACGATGTACCCATAATCCTCTGCTGTCTGCCCTTTCTTGTCCTGGAATAGATGGGTCCTATATGTATCTAGAAATCGATCTTCTTCCCGTTGGAATGGAATGACATTCACGGATACCCCTCCTGAAAAATTCTGTTACGAGTTTTTCGCGACATTTTGGAATCGAAGGTGTCGCAAATCCGCATTCTTTTGTGTTTATTATACCCGAACTCGTAACAGAAGGGATATTCTATTACGAGTTGCAGGAGAAAAAAGGGGTTATCTCGAATTAATCGGTGAAAGGAGGTTATCGCATACGTGCTATAATTTGTATGAATATTTATCGCACGCATGAGGTATAATATGAATAAGGATAATTATCAGGTCGAGCTTCATTACATTAAGTATCCCGATGGAACTCAGCCGGCGATTGAGTTGATTCGTAAAGTCATTTATTTAGGAAAACGAGATCCGTTGTTTGCACGTTTGGCTCGACATATTCGTTATGCGTTAAAAACATTGGAGTTACGAGGGGTCCCTGACTGGAACATACAAAATTTTTCTTATGAATGGGCGATCCCTACTGAGAAAGGTCTGTCTGTTCGAGTGGATCCACTAGTCAAACGATTGAACCATGCGTATCCACTGTATGAATTGCGGATCAATGAATGGCGGTATCGGAGGCAAAAAATTGCAAGGGGATATGGGTTTCGTTTGATATTCTTCACCCATTACCAAGGATTTACGCAGCATATCTATTTTACTAATGGAATGATCAAGCGAGAACGATCGCCGGCACAATTTGAAGAACTAATTGCGGAAGCATTGGAGATATATCGGGAGTTTGTCAAAAACAAATGGAAATAGGGGGATGTATATGTGGAAAGTGAGCGACATAAAGCATGAGGATTTGATGAGGGAATTAGAAGAAGTTCCTGGGGTTAAGGAATTCATGGAAAGCTTTCCAGTTCTAATTGCTCACCAGATTTATGCCCGTCGTATCGACTTAGGATGGACACAAAAAGATTTGGCTGAGCAAGTAAAAAAGGTAACAGGCGAATCGGTGCCGCAATCTACTATTTCGCGTGTAGAGGGGGCATCACCAGGGATCAAGGCGGAGACCTACGACAAGATTCTTCGGGCCTTGGGCATGACCGGTATGAAAATTGAATTTGGACAAGGTCTGGATGATGCTAAAAAAGCGGACGTCCATATTAAATCCACTTCATTTGTTTAATAATGCTGCTTGAAAAAGAATGGAGGTCACTCCCTTTGTGTGGCTTCCTTGGCATTAACTGCTTCGTCGGGAAATGTTACTTTTTCAGGGAATAGTGAGTTCCTTGCTGAATGTAGCTACTTCCGCCGCCTCCTTTGTTGCCGCCACCACCGCCATTTCCTCCGCCGGTACATGCGGTCCCCACCAACATCAAGGACATTACAATCAAGATTGCAGGTAGAAATTTTTTCATGTAGATAACCCCAATTCACTTTAATTTGGGATAAAGGTAGCGAGCGTCGATTTTGGGGTCATTTGCCCGAGAAATGCGAAAAAAGGGGTAAGATCCTTAAAGGTTTACTTTTAAGGAGTGTCATCTCAACGCTGTTTATGTGTTTATAAACATTTCAATTTCAAGTTTACAAACGTCCTTGAGAGTTTAGCACCTTCATCAACCCCACACCAACTCATCATTAAAGCGAATCACCCATCTTCTAGCAGGCATTACACCATCAGAAATCATTCAAGGCAAATTGAGCGAAGATATAAACCAACTCATTAACTTAGTGAATAGGGAACATAAATAATTCACAGATATCTTCCAAATTGCAAAATGAACCATCGGTCTTACGACCATAACTTAAAAACAGCGGCCGAATGAGCCGCTGTTATGAAAAGCATGGTATAATAAATCCAAAACTCTTGTCCTCCGCTTAGTATTTCATCAATACTGAGTTTTTTCTATTTATCCATTTGGCGAATCACCTGCTGCATGATCTTTGAATGACTTGCGCATGAGTAACCTTCTTAAAAGAATACATGCGCTTTTGTCAGTACAATCTATTAGTCGCCAGGCGGGTCACCTGCTGAATGACGCTTTACAAGCATGTTTTCACCCCCTTTAAAGACTTCTAGTTGGGAATAAAGTAGATCCATCGCTACATTTTGTAATTGAGGGTCTCCTAATTGGATGAGGGCTTTTCCAAGAAAAAGGAGAATTTCGGTCTTCTTATCATCTAATTGATGCTGTTTGGCCTTATCCAGCGCTTGCTGAAAATGGGTGATGGCTTTATTCGCATCATACGAAAGTGCACATTTCCCCAAGCCGATCAAGGATTCTACTTCCAAGAAGATGTCACCCTTTTTGCTATACTTCAATGCTTGGGAAAATTCGTTTTCCGCTTTCTCAATCTCCTTTTGTCCATATTGTAGCGTTCCTAGATGATTGTGTATATAGGCGAGTAGGTAGGATCGTTTGATTTTATTTCGTAATTTAAGCGCCGTCTGGAAACAAATTTCCGCTAAATGTGGTTTGTTGGTTTCAATATAAATTCCGCCTAACGTGGTCCATAACTCAAATGTACGTTCAATATTCTGGTCGATTCGTGCCAGTTCAATGCCTTGAAACGCAATTTCAATTGCTTGGTGAAATTGCTTTGATTTGGCCAGTAGTTTTGACTTGATTTCGAGATAGTTGAGAGTTGCTTCTTTGGAATAGCTCAACAGTGAGCTGGCTGAACCGTATTTTTCTAAGAGTTCGTGCGCTTCTCCGATGCGATTCATTTTTTCGAGGTAAATCACCTGACTGACTATGATTAAGTCTTTGTAATATTTTCTTTCTCCTTCCAAATCAAAAGAGCTTAAAGCCTTTTTGGAATACCGGATGGCTGACTGAAATCGGTTTTGTAGGTATTCGATCCGGCTCAATTGGTGTAAACATGCGCTTTCCAGATTACTTGTGCGAGAAGACGGATATTGATTTAGAAGTTGAATTCCTTGTAAAAAGTGATATTGCGCTTTCTCCCACTTTTGACGAGAATAATAAAATTTCCCTTTCAGGTATTCCATCCAGATCTGGAAAGGATGACCCGATGGAAGATAAATGGATTTTAAGAAATCCGTACTTAAGTCATCCCGCAGCGAGATTAAACATTCAGCAGCAGTCAGGCGCAGTGTCCACTCTTCGAGGATAGCGCCATCTTCGTCTTGATTTTCCTGAATTGTGAACTGTTCCATTATCTCTTCTGCATCGAAGCCGAGCTTATTTAATAGGTGTGTGATTTTGTCAACGCCTACACTATTACCTGTTTCGATATAGCTAATCATAGCCTGAGATAACACGTCATCAATCAAATCACCCTGTTTCAACTTTCTTCTCCGCCGTTCCTTTCGGACAAACTCCCCCAGGGCCGAGCGATCCAATCGCTTCGTTTCCACTGTAACGTACCCTTCGTCTTGATTTTCCTGAATTGTGAACTGTTCCATTATCTCTTCTGCATCGAAGCCGAGCTTATTTAATAGGTGTGTGATTTTGTCAACGCTTACGCTATTACCTGTTTCGATATAGCTAATCGTAGCCTGAGATAACACGTCATCAATCAAATCACCCTGTTTCAACTTTCTTCTCCGCCGTTCCTTTCGGACAAACTCCCCCAGGGCCGAGCAGTCCAATCGCTTTGTTTCCACTGTAACGTACCTCCGAAAAAAATTTTTTCCACTCCTCCACTAATTCCTAACTAATATCATTTATTTTTTCTTTCATTTTTTTAAAAAACGGTCAATTCCATTTTATATACCGCAGTATAAGTGCTTTATAACGATTATATTCAATAATATAAAGAAAGAGTCAGTAAATTTTATCAATTCTATTTTATATTATAGATTTTAGTTAAAAGTAATTCAATACCAAGGAGACGGTTGTAAGAAAACAATTGGAAGTAACCGCCATGAATGGTCAAAAACCGATAGTCTCGATTGTAAACTAGTGTCAATTGCATTGTTGGAAAAGAATAAAACGATTCTCATTCCCCTCAAAATTAACTGAGGAGGAAGTTGATCGGGATATAGAAAAAGAAGAACAAAGGATAAGGGGAGAGGTGGCCGATCCGGCCCGGCATATCTCCCCGTTGCGGCCTCACGATTTACGACACACTTTTGCTGTTCATCTGGCACGGGAATTGGCCAGGCAAGGGCGGAATGTCCGGTATGAGCTGGAACGGCGGTTGGGCCATCGATCAGATCAGTACCTGGCGCTTTACACCAACCCGCCGGAGGAAGAGGCAGCGGGATTCGTGGAGAAGTTATAAGGGATTTATTAAAAACAAAAGGGGTGAAATCTGGCAACTCACCTTGCCTTTGGGCCTCCAGATAAAATTCACGGAGATAAATTTCTAGACTACGTCTAGTTAGATTGAAGTAAATTTCATTGACCAATATTTTAAATATGATAGTATGAAAGTAACTTAATTAGCGAGAAATCGCCGGGTAAACGTAATTAAAAAGAGGTTGCAGCCCTTAACTGCAACCTCTTTGGTTTTTATGTATATTTTTTTCATCTAACGGGCAACTTTATAGCTAGACTTGCATAGTTGTGCCTTAAATATATTTGGCATAAATTTTCGTCGCTCCTCGGCACTCCTTGACCCCTGTTTTGTGGGGACAGTTTATATATTAGGATAATATAAGAAGAGATTATTACAATAAATGTAAAATTAATAAATGAAGAATTTGTAGGGGCTGATGCACATCTTTAAGTGATACAAGCCATCTCTTTTGTATAATTCAAACTACGAAGATGAGATTTATGATCAAGAAGAGATGAATCAACTAAACAAATACCCATGCTTAAAAAAGGTGATCATGTACCAACAAGAACAGAAAATTTTCTTTCGGACCGAGGAAGCAAAAGAGTCCTTTTCGCAAAAAATAGCCATCTTATCCCTATTCAATACCATTTCATCGAGAACTGAGGTTAGTGATAAGGATCCCGCCTACAGCGGTTTTTTTATGTAAAACAGATGTAGAATGAATCTTGTTCCTTCCGCTTCTTTCAATCGTGAAAATTTTCCCACAATACTCTACTTCTCCCAGTCCTAGCATGGTAAATCTACGTTTGCTGTATTACCAATAAATCAGAAAGTTTGATCATTTTCAACGTCATCTTCTAGTGGCAACATGATACGGTAGGTAACCGGGGAAGAAAGTACGACAGATGTATAGACCCGGCTGATGGGGATAAACTTGTCGACGAGCTGTTCTAATTCTTTCATGGATCGTACTGCTGCTTTCATGAAATAACTATTAGAACCTGTCACTCGATGGCATTCCAAGATAGCAGACTCCTCTTTAATCTTTTTTTCAAACTCGCGGCAAGGCACCTTTAAGTCTCCTACTTGAATGATAATGAGTAGCTTGCGATTTACTTTCTCAGGATGAACATAGGCGGTGAATCGTTCAATAATTCCGCTATCCTGTAAACGTCGAATTCGTTCCGCTATTCTTGGAGGACTCAAGTGTAACTCTCTTGCAAGTTGGCTGAACGAGATTCGTCCATTCTGCTGTAAACGCTCCAAAATCTTTTTATCTAATTCATCCATAAAATTCACCTCCATTCCTGCAAAAAGCCGCATTTGAGGTAAAACGTTGACGAAACTCTTTTGGAGGCAGGTACCCATACGCATATGTGGTCGTTCTATATTATAGAATCGTATGTAACGATCGATGTCTTTCTTGGCTTCCAAGAAGGTAGAGTACTCCTGAAGCCAAACGTTTTTTTCTTTCAACGTCCGAAACTAGCGCTCAATGTGCACATCAGCATCGGGGTTGTTGTAGCCCGTACATTCTTACTTGATCGGCGTCTTTCAAAGATTTGACATAACGGCGGCTGGTCATTTAGCATCCATTGTCATGCGGATTGTAAGGCCTCGGCTTTTGACTCCTTGAGGAAAACGGTTTTCCAACGCTTGGTTGACAGTAGCAGAAGCTCATCGGTTCTGCAGAACCGTGAGAAGGAATAATCAATGTTATACGAATCAATGACGGCAAACAGCTAACCCCAGCCGTCACGTCCGCACCATATCTTCGTCATGTTGATTTGAAAATGCTGATTAGAGCCGATCACCAGGACCCGGCCTGATTGTTTTTTTCTTTTCGCTGTTCTTCCTTTGGAACGGGTTAACAACCCTAGATCTTTCATGAAGCGGTACACGCGCTTGTGATTCACACGAAGCTGATACCGCTTGTATAGCCAAACCCGGATTCGGCGGTACCCGTTGGTTGGAAATTCTCCGCAAAGTTCCTCGATCTTCTGGCGAAGCATCGCTTCGTCAGAGCGCTCACGCTTTTTGGACTTGTACTCTTTGAGCAGAGCATACCCATATGTGCGGTTAATGCGAAGGGTAGCTGTGATTTGTGGGACCGAATACCCCTCGCCGTGCAGGATCCGCACCAAATCTCTGGTCTTTACTTTCGGTCCCAATTCGTCTTTTTTCGGAGAATCTAAATCTGGATCTCCTTTTCATCAATGAGTGCTTTGGCCTTCTCCAGCTCCTTTTCCAACTCTTGTTCACGATCGGATATCCCTGTCTTCAAGGCACCGAGTCCCCCTTGAATAAAGGTCTCCCGCCACTTGTAACACTGAGTTTGCACAATTCCATACTCTCAGCATACTGCAGAGATATTTAGCTCCGGGTGCCATTCCAGCTAACACAATCTCCATTTTTTATTCAGCAGTCCATTTTCGCCGCTCCATAAAAAATAACCCCTTTCTTACTCCTTCCATTATACTTTATCTTTTGTCTGGAAGTGTATGGGGTCGTCAATATACTACGGTGACAATTCCATCATGCAAGCTTCTCAAATACCCCAAGTTATGGATACATAAAGATCTTACTAAAGAAGCTGGGTTCTCTTTTTCGTCAAGTGCAGATGGATTTTGGTAGTTAATCCTAAACCAACTTCTTTCCAAAGTGTCATTTTAGAAGCACTGATTCTTCTTTATATATATCCCAACTCGGCTCTTTTTTTTGCTACTGTTGCATGCTGATAGCGAACGGTGGTAGTGTTTACAGAAACAGTCATTTCAGTCGAATACCGGATCTTTGTTACGTTTGCGAATTAGCCAGTAGTTGCTCTATGTCTGTCTTTTTTCCAACGGATCGTATTATAAGGTTGCTGTTGGGTAGTACGGCAAACAGAGCGATTTTTTCTCACTCTTGCTTTGTCAATTTTCCAAGTCTCATCATTGATGTCTTCCCTTCGGAGGCTTTTTCTTTTTTAGTGTATCAAGGATGTAATGCTACCCTCAAATGCGACAAAATCAAGCAACTTGAGTGGAGAGATCTCCAGAATAAGCCTCTATTGGGGTTACGTATCCAAGTGCAGAATGCACTCGCTCATAGTTGTAAAAACAAATATATCGATCAATAGAAGCTTTTGCTTCTTCTAACGAACGGTATTCATTGGGCCATACCTCTTCTTCTTTAAGAGTTCGGTACCAGCGTTCCATTTTGCCATTGCTTTGAGGATGGCGGTAAGAAGTACGGATCGGAGTAATTTCAAGTGTTTTTAAGGTTTGAACAAAATCTCTGCTGGTAAATTGGCTACCATTGTCTTGAACCAGCTTCAGTCCATTGCCACGTACTCCATTAGGAAATGCATGATTTACTGCTTTTTCAAGCACATGAATTGCTTCATCATCTCGGCAGAACCGATTCTGCTCCCAAGCTACGATTCGACGATCATAGGCGTCAATAATGCTGAACAAGTAAGCCCAACCCTCATCTGTCCAAATTTTTGTCATATCAATATGCCAAACCTGGTTCGAGCCAGTCAGCGTCATATCCCACGTCTGACGAGCCCTTTTCGCTTCATATCGTTTGACGGGGAGTAAGCCTTCGGCTTTCATGACACGGTATACGGTTTTTAGATTTACCCGAATGCCATCTCGACACAATAAAGCCCAAATTCGCCGATATCCATAAGTCGGATACTTTTCACATAAGGGTCGAACGTGTTGCCGAATTTCTCTTTGGCGAAAACAGAGTCGAGTACGAGTAAATTGAGTAACCTGGGTTCGGCGGCGATAAAATGTACTTTTATGAATTCCAACGAGACGGCATACAGTTTCCACCGGAAACTGAGCTTCCTCTACCAATTCAAAGAGCAACTTCCATGCTTCGGGTGTTAAAGATCGAGCGTTTTTTTAATTGAGCCAGCTTCACTGTTAATTTACCGATAAGTTGCTCATATTCTGCTGTTTTCGCTTGTAATTGCTCACGCTCTGTTTTCCTGCCAACCCTTCCAATCCACGTTGAAGAAAAGTGTCTTTCCAACGGTAATAGAGGGTTTGACTGATATTGTGCTGACGGCATAATTCAGCGATTGAAACGTCCCCCTTCAACCCAGCTAATACGATATTCATTTTTTCTTCCGGGGTCCATTTGCGACGCTTCATACCGATTTCCTCCTCCAGTTTGATTCTATCAAATTGGAGAACTCTACACAGTAGACCGTCGCATTTTAAAAAGGAGCGCTATAAGGACAAGATCCAATTACGAGACATCCCTCTATTATTATAGTTCTACTATGTAGTATGCAATCGTCGTCGAGTGATTTTTAAGCATAGGTCACCAAGTGCAATCTCAAAACTACTTTATTATGAGAGTATGTTCTAATGTTCTTTCATTAGTAAATTGTCTTGTGTGTCGCCTATCTCAGAAAAGGAAAATACTCGTTCACCATTGATTTTTACTACTTTACCTGGATATCCAACGACTGTTGAATTTGGCGGAACATCCTTTACCACAACCGTACCTGCTCCAATCTTGGAACCTTCTCCAATCGTAATATTACCAAGGATAATACAACCTGCCGATAAAAAGACATTATCTTCGATCGTGGGGTGGCGTTTACCTAGATCCTTACCTGTTCCTCCTAATGTCACTCCTTGATAAATAGAAACATTATTTCCAATCTCACATGTCTCTCCAATAACTATTCCAGTTCCATGATCAATAAACAAATGGTGACCAATTTTAGCTCCTGGATGTATTTCAATTCCTGTCCAAATTTTAGCCACGTGGGAGATAATTTTGGCCAGAAAAAAACATCTATTTTGATAAAGTTTTCGTGCCAACCTATATGCCCATATGGCATGCAAACCTGAATTGGTCGCTACCACTTCCCAAAAACTTTTAGCAGACGGATCTTTTTCTAAAACAACTTCTACATCTTCTCTAAGTTGTTTTACTAGGTGAAAAATCATCTCCTTCCGCCCTCCCTTTCGGCAATATTCGGATTATTATAAAATTATTAATTTTCATATGGTAAGTGAATATCAGTAGTAAATCGTATAAAATTATTATTGCAAGTATTTTCTGTCAATAAACTCACCCCCCTGTCTTTAGTAATTATATATAAATCCCATATGAAACAAATCAGTGATGACGTTTATCCTGGTCTTATTTCCTTATGATTTGAAAGTCTACTTCTTATTTTTCTTCCTTAAAATAAAAATATTCATAAGGAGTTAGAGACGAGAATGGATAATCAAATCGGGCACATGATTAAAATGGCACGCAAAAAAATGGGATTAACACAAAAGCAGTTAGCGGAGGGAATTTGTACCCAAGCCGAGATTAGTCGAATTGAAGCAGGAAAGACACTTCCGTGTGCAGATATTCTTTATAAGATCTGCAAGAAGTTAGGAATTCAAGTTGATTACCTCTTCACTAACTCTTGTGACGAGGATTATCTAGCAATGACTATGCGAGTATTAAGAGAGCTTGTCCAGGAAAAAAATATGATGAGCTACTGTATTTAGTAAAAAAGGAACAAAATAATCCTTGTTTTCAAGAACCTTATTATAAAAAGTTCTTATTATGGCATAAAGGCATTGGAGAATATTTTTCTAACCAAGGATGTAAAGAATCAGCCTTGGCCGATTTAGAAAAAGCCTTGTCTATCAAGGTAGCTGATATGAATTTGGATGAAATCAACATCCAAATCCGCATGTCCATTGCGAATATTTTATCCGAGCAAAATAAGATAGAATGTTCCATCTCTATTTATCAACAATGCCTAACGAATTGGAATCAACTTATTCAGCCACAAGATCCCTATGTTAAATTACGAATTCTTTTTAATCTTTGTTTAACTCTATCTAAGATCAATCAATTCGAAAATGTTTTGCATTATGGTCAAAAAGGAATCAATGAATGCTTAAAGTTTAGAACTAATTATCTATTAGGAGAGTTTTATTATTATATGTGTTATGCATCTTTTCATCTATCAATTCCCCTAGCATTAGAGTATGGAAAAAGAGCCTATTTCATTTTTTATGCCACAAACAAAACTCAATATCTCGATAAAACTAAACAATTATTAAAAATAATCAAAAAATTGGATAAATGATTTTATGAGTATTTTCATATTTGAGTGTCGAAAGAAGAGATAACATACGATTTGTAACTTTTTTCCCTTTCTTATTCCTATAATAGGAACAATGTCTAAAATTACAGATTTGCTATAGTAATCATAGACTAACAGAAAAGGGAGGGTTTATCCTATGAAAATCAGAAAGTTGGATCGCAATAATTTAACATTTGAGTACAATCTCTTTGCGCAAAGAACGTTTCCCTGGGAGAATGTAGTAGCTGCTCCATTCGAAGGTGCTTGGTGTTTTGTGCCGCCCGGTCAACAATCACTCCCTCATCAACATGAAGAAAAAGAAGTTTTTATCATCGTTAAAGGTCAAGGAACAGCAGTTTCAGATGATGAGACCTGTGCAGTAGAAGCAGGTGATGTTATTTATTTTGAGCCTGGAACAACGCATAGCGTCATTAATACTAGTGACGAAGAACTTGTGTTTTTCTCAATCTGGTGGTGGGATCAACATCAACATGATTCTAAGCTCGAACTGTAACAGTTAAGGAGGTAGATTATGAGTAAACATCGATATTTAGTTACATCGGCTCCACCAACACCAAATGGAGAACTTCATATCGGACATTTGGCAGGGCCCTATTTAGCTGCCGATGTTTTTACTCGCTACAAACGACTAAAGAATGAAGAGATTTTATATATTTCCTATTCTGATGATTACCAGGAATACGTAGAGCGAACAGCAGCTGAACAAAAGTTCTTGAGTATAGATCATGTCTCTACCGAAAATGCGACGAAAATCATAAAAACGTTCGAGCTAGGTAATATGAATCCTGATTATTTTTTCATTCCTAAATATCACAAAAAAACACATTATAAGATCATGCAATCGATCTTTCAGGATCTACTGAACAAGAACTTGCTTGAATTACGAAAAGTCCCTGTTTATTACTGTGAAAAATGCAAAAAAAAGTATTTTGAAGCGTTCGCTCGAGGAGAATGCCGAAATTGCGGAAATCTCTCAGACGCAACATATTGTGAAAATTGCTGTTTCCCTCAACCCCCTGCTGGGCTTAAAAATGCCTTTTGTACACAATGTAACCAACCTCTAACTATCAAAGAAACTGAACGGTATTTCTTTCAAATCAGTAAACTTAAACCCAAATTAATTGAATATCTAAACAATCGTTCTTGGCGGCAAGAGATCATTGATCTTTGTTATTCAATAATCGAGCAAACTGATTTAGACACCCCGATTACGCGGCCAACTTACCTTGGTGTCCCAGTGCCAATCGAAGATAAACAAGAGCAGCTACTAGACACATGGTATGGTGGAGCCTCAGGCTACATCAGTGCTACTATCGAGTACTTTAAACAGAAAGGGCAAGAGGAACAATGGAAAACATTTTGGTTAGATCCGAAAACGAAGTGGATCGCTTTTCTTGGTTCTGATTGTACCCATTCTCATGCCATCCTCTATCCTGCCGAACTGATGAGCACTGATAAATACATTCTGCCGGATACCATTATCACCAATAAATTCTATCAATTAGATAATAAAAAAATCTCTACCAGCCGTCGGCATGCTATTTGGGGATCAGATATCCTGAAGAAAATTCCTGCCGATATCGTTCGACTCTACCTTTGTTACACATGCCCTGAACGAGAAGAATCAAATTTTTCGATGAAAGAGTTCAAACACCTCGCTCAAACAATTCTTGCTAAGATATGGAATAGATGGCTAAAGAAACTTCTCCAAGTAGCACATCAAGTAGGAGAATTTTCTTTGCAAATCGATGAATTACAACTCATTCATCCTCAATCGAAGAAACTCATACAACAATTACAAGAAAATGTCAAACATATGGAGTATTTTTTGGATGAACGTTATTTTTCCTTGCAACAAGCCGCGCAAACGATTCTAACCATTGCCGATACTGCATCTAATCATTTTGTTGTCTTGCAACAAACCGGATTTAACAACCAAGCTGATCTCGCTCTAAATCTCAAAGCTGCTTATACATTAGCGATTCTTGCTGGCCCCATTATGCCCGACTTTTCTTTCAAACTCTTGCACTGTTTGGGGTTGGATCCACAAAGGATTATCTGGGAACACTTATATCATACTAATCAAACGATTCGACCAACTTTAGCGAAGGATCCTTTTTTCCCTTCTATACAAAATGAAGTTTTCGACTCCTTATACTTACAAAAGGAAGGAACAAAATGAATCAACCGATTCGTCTTGGTTTTGCCGGAGCTTTGTCTGGAGAAAGAACGGCACAAACTTCACAATTCGTAATCGGAGGAGAACTAGCAGTAGAGCATCTACAGCATCGTTATTCTCAAAAGATTATTGTGAACTGGAAAGATGATATGGCTCGGGCGGATCGAGCAATAGAAGTAGCACACCACTTCGTGAAGCAACGTGTTGATGGCGTTGTTGGACATTTTAGTAGCGAATGTGCATTAGCAGCTGCTAATATTTATCGCCAGCATGGTATTCCCCTTATCGCTCCAGCATCAACACATCCTTTACTATCAGATTATTCCAATGTATTCCGCCTCAGCCACAACGATGATACAGTTTGCTATTACCTAGCAAGTTGGTTGCTAAAAAAAGTGCCACTTTCATCCTTATTGTTGGTTCGCGATGAAAGCCTATACTCACACGAATACATTACAAGATTAAAATTCTACTTATCCACTTTGACGGCAAATACCGTCGATGTTTTCTATTTCAATCCATATAGTGAAACTAAATTACCTCTTACCACGAAACAAACGATCTTTTTTTGTGGACGAACCCATAGAGCTATCCAATTGATTAATTTATTAGAAGTAGAAGAGAAAAAGGTGGATGTATATTTTAGTGACGATGCGTATAATCAAGAATTTTTAGACAATGTTTCCTATCCTAATATTCATGTGATTTCCTCAGGTCCTATTCCAAAAACAGAGCGTACCCATAAATTTCACCACGATTATGAACTACGTGCACAAGGAAAGCCTGGTTTTTTTGCTGCAGCGATGTATGCCGGTGTTGAAATTATAGTACAAGCTTTTCATGAAAAAGTGAAAACATCATCTGATTTAATTCACTTAATTAAGACAAAGAAATGGCCTACTCTTCTTGGAGAAGTTAAGTTTACGACAACTGGTGATTTTCCACATCAAAACATTGGCATCTGGAAAATAGAAAATAAAAAATTTGTACCTACAGATACAATCCACTTTAGATAGGAGAGAAAAAATATGAATACCATTTATGACTTAATTGGAATTGGTTTCGGTCCAGCAGGTATTGCTTTGGGTGCCGTGATGGCAGATGAAGATGAAATGCAAGGTAAACGTCAAATGGAGCGTCTCTTTTTAGAAAAAGAACCTGACTCCAGTTGGCAGTCCGAAATGTTAATCCCTAATACTGATATCCAGCATCATTATTTACGGGATTTTGCAACCCCACGTAACCCACGCAGCCGTTTTACGTTTGCTAATTATCTTTATGAGAAAGGTAGGCTATTTTCGTTCGGGCACTTAGGAAAAAACCCAGGTCGTTTGGAATGGAACGATTATATTCTGTGGGTAGCCGACCAATTATCTGAGGATGTACGCTACCAAAATCAGGTGCTTGGAGTTCATCCAATTCTTGAGGATGGGAGAGTTGATTTGTTCCAAGTAAAAGTTCGCGATTTAACCAGTAACACTGAAACAAATTATCTTTCACGTAATGTATCTATCAATGTCGGTCGTATTCCACATGTGCCAAATATCTACCAATCTTTATTGGGTGACAATGTCTTTCATTCTTCTAAATTCTTATCCAAAATAAAAAGACTGGATGGTACCAACACTCAATCTTTTGCAGTCGTCGGTTCAGGCCAAAATGCCATAGAAATTATCCTTTACCTTGCAGATCGCTATCCTGACGCCACTATTTATTCAATTAATCGTGGACCAGCTTTCCGTATTGTCGATCTAGGTCATTTCAGTAATGAAGTGTTTTTTCCTGAGTTTACCGACTATTTTTATTCTCTTACTGAGGAAAATAAAGAAAAATTGTTCAATAGTATTCGTTTAACTAATTATTCCGTTGTGGATGTAGATGTAAGCCAAGCTTTATATTGGCGCATTTATGAGGAAAATATTATGAACAAACAACGTATTCATGTTACAAAATTCCAACAAGTTGTTGCTATAGAAGAGCATTCTAAACACTATAAACTCTATCTCGAAGATTTATACAATAAGGAAAGGAGTGAGATTTCTGTACAAAATATAATCTTATGCACAGGTTTTAAAGAAGAAAAGGTCCCAAAAGTACTTCAGCCACTCCAACATCTATTAATGCAAAATGAAGATGGAACACTGCAAATTACGCGTGATTATCAGATTTTGACCGATAAAATCGTCCGTGGAAGACTCTACATCAATGGATTAACGGAAAGAACTCATGGTATTAGTGATTCTACTTCGTTCAGTATGATGGCTCTAAAAGCAGAAAGAATTTATAAACAAATAAAGGAGGAATTAAATTGTCAAACTGTTTTCCAAAAGTAACCCTTTCCCCTGTTTGGCCACAGTTTACACCATTAACTATCAAGTATGCACGCGGAATTTACCTCTACGATGAAAAGGGAAGAACCTATTTGGATATGACTTCTGGTATCGGGGTTACCAACACTGGCCATTGTCATCCTCGAGTTGTAAAGGCTATCCAAAATCAAGCTGAAAAATTAATTCACGGTCAAGTGACGATTATTCGCCACGATCCTATATACCAATTAGCTGATGAATTAAGCCGTATTCTACCACCAACACTCCAATCCTATTTCTTTACAAACAGTGGGAGCGAAGCTGTAGAAAGTGCCATTAAGTTAGCAAGACATGCAACAGGAAAAACCAATATTATCTGCTTTCAAGGAGGATATCACGGCCGAACTGTAGGGGCGATGTCCGTGACAACTGCCAAGACAGTCTATCGAATGCACTATCAACCGCTAATGCCAGGTGTTTATGTGGCTCCATTCCCTCATTCCTATGACGAAATGGATGCTTGCTTAGACGCTTTCAAGCTTTTGCTTGCAACACAAACCGCCCCTGAAGAAACAGCGGCGATCATCGTCGAGCCAGTTCTCGGCGAAGGAGGGTATGTTATACCACCGCGCGAATTTTTCAGTAATATAAAGGAAATTACAACAAACCATAACATTCTCTTCATTTTTGATGAAATTCAAACGGGTTTTGGACGGACAGGTCACTTGTTTGCCTATGAACATTTTGATGTTGTACCCGATGTATTGATTATGGCTAAAGGACTTGGTTCGGGGCTTCCTATCAGTGGAATAGCTGCCAGTCACGAATTAATGAGTCGATGGTTGCCTGGATCGCACGGGGGAACTTATGGTGGCAATCCTGTTGCTTGTGCTGCCGCGGTAGAAACGATACGTATCATTAATGAAGAAAATCTCCTCAAGAATGCCAAAGAAATGGGTCAACGATTGTTAGAAGGACTACAACAAATTGCTAAGGGTTCCACGTTGTTCAAGGAAGTACGAGGTTTAGGGCTGATGATTGGTTGTGAAGTTGAAGGCCGAACTCCACAAGAAAAAAAAGAACGTGCAGCTCAAATTCGGCTACACTGTTTAAACAAAGGATTAATTTTATTGACATGTGGTACGTACGATCATGTTATTCGTTGGATTCCACCTCTAACGGTTCAACCAAATGAAATCGATGTTGCGCTCACTGTCTTCGCTGAAGCTATTAAGGAAGTGGATTGCCGTCATGCGTAAGATACCTACCTTTTTAGTTGTGGGCGGAGGAGTGATTGGCGCAAGTATCGCTTATTACCTATCAGAGACTTTTCCTAATCAAGTCGTCTTGTGCGAGAAATCGTCGCCTCCTGGTATTGGAGCCACCGCTATGTCTGGCGGTCTAATCCGAATGAATCATACACAATTCCCATTGATTGATATGTCATGGAAAAGTTACCAGGTTTATAAAGAGATAGGTTCTTCCTGCGGTTTTCAGCAAACCGGCTTTGGTTTGATTATCCACAAAACTTATGCTCGAGAGGTTGAAAAAGCGGTTCTTTACATGAAAGAAAGTGGAATACCCGTTATGGTATTAAATAAAAAAGAAGTATCCAAATATAATCCATTCCTTTCTATAGGTGACGATGAATTTTTAGTATATGAACCAATAAGCGGCTTTGCTGATCCTAAGAAAACCGCACTGTACTTCATCAATAAAGCAAAAGAAAATGGACTTCGGTTATACGAAGGAACTAAAGTGGACGATTTTATCATTTCTAATGGAGAAATAGTCGGTGTCAGAACTAACATTGGACCTCTACATGCTAAAAATATAATTTTATGTGGTAATATTTGGACAAAGAAACTTCTCAAACAGATCAATTGCTCTATTCCACTCTATTCAAAAAGAATCGGCTTAATGTTTTTACACAGCCACCCTTCATTTACAAAACAAATGCTCACAGTAATTGATGATACACTAGGCACCTACTATCGCCCTGTCTTTCCAAACCGCCTTTTTGTCGGCCTAAAAACAGAGCAAACCAATCATCAAACACCGATTTATGACATACCAAACCTATCAGAAATCCATCAGACATATGATTTAATTTCCAAGCGATTCCCTGGGATCAAACCAAGCCAAGTCGCGGGAGGACGAATCAGTTTTGATTCATACACTCCAGACCAATTTCCTATCGTCGGAAAAATAGCTACTTATCAAAATCTTTTCATTGCTACCGGTTTTAATGGTGGTGGATTTAAAATTGCACCTGCAATCGGACATTGGTTTGTCAGTTACTTTACCAATGAACAGAAAGAAAATCATCCATTCAACATAGATCGTTTCTCATCAGGGCAAGTTTTAACTAGAGATATTGCATATGCTCATATGTAAAACACTATTTCGTTACTCTAGGAGGGCTTGTCTTCATGAAACCTATCCTTGTCATGAAATTTGGTGGAACTTCACTTAACACAATAGATAAGAGACGACGAGTGGCAATTAAAGTCGCTCAAGCACTCACAAATGGTTTTCAGCCTGTGGTGGTAGTATCAGCCATGGGCCGAAAAGGTGAACCTTATGCTACTGATAGTCTTGCTCAATTTTTGTCAACCTCTGTCCTGTCAAGAAATCATGCTCATCTGCTAGCGTGTGGAGAAATCATATCCAGCGTCACTATCGCAGCTGAAATCAGTAATTTTCACCCAGCTGTTGCTCTAATTGGAAAAGAGACCGGCCTGCAAACGGACTCCGGTTATGTGAATGCGAAAATTAAACGAATCGATCCCACCTGTATTTTAGAATGGATTGAAAAGAATTATATTCCGGTCATCGCTGGATTTCAGGCTACTAATGTAAATGGGGAACTGACGCTTTTAAAAAGAGGAGGGAGCGATGTTTCCGCCACAGCTATTGGATGGGCCCTTCAAGCTACTGCGATTGAAATCTATACCGATACTCCAGGCATGATGACCGCCGATCCAAAAATTGTACCAAACGCCAAAGTAATTCCTGAACTTACCTATAGACTTGCCTATCGGTTAACTTCTCAAGGGGCGAAAGTACTTCATTGTGAAGCGATAGAGTGGGCCCAATTACGTTCTATTCCTATCTACATTAAATCATTAGATGATGATACTGAGCAAACAAAAATATCTAACACTTTATCAGCTAACGATCAAAAGTTACCTGTGTTTATCACCAACCAATCCGTTGATTCTTTCACAGATAAGATTTCACTTATTCTAAATACAACGAATGTTTCAAATCGCATCCTTTTTCCACTTAGTTATAAATTCAATTGGAAAACTATGATGTTTAATCAACATCAACTCACTTTTTTTGTCTCTGCACACAAGACAAAACATCTCATCAATTACCTACATGATGAGATCTACTATAATTTAGCAGAGGTGAAATTCATTGGATAGAAATTGGTTTATACGAAAAGTGACTTGTATTCTTCAATCCTCTCTGACTCCAGAACAACAAGCAAGTACGATAGTCGATGAGCTTATCCTCCCTTTACGCAATATTGATCTCGCGTCTGATAGTTATCTTTCCCATCTCGAGCGCCAATATTTCATTTTGCAAACAGATGTATATGGCAAAATGAAAATAACATAGATCTCCCTCCAAAGAAATTGGCGTTTCATTTGAAGGGGATTATTCGACGGGAGTGGGTGGGTCAATTCTTTTTCGGCGATCCTGGGTCAATAATACGCCATCGGTAACAGACAGCCATATGAACGATTATATCCACTTCAAACTGGCTTTAACAGAAAATGAGCCACGTATTTAAACCCTTTATGGAGGGGGCTTGGTCCGAGTTAAGTGATTGCCAGCTATCTCATAGTAACCTAATAAAAAAGACTTGAGGCTTGGTATTAGCCCTGGTATTATCCCCTCTAGGTAGACAGTTTAAAAAAGCCCATCATGTATATTCGGGTGTTACACTCTACTTGGAGGGAATTTCTATGGCTAAAAAAGGCCATTTCGTCGTAACAGTTTTAATGACGTTTTAAGAGAACTAAACAGAAATCATCCGAGTTTGCAAAGGTCATAAGAAAATCCATCGAGGCGAGTACGATGGATTAAAACTCAGCGACTTAGCTTATGAACTAGATAGCCATTTTAGGTTCATGCGGTGAAAGCCGCATGTACGGTTCGGGAAGGAGTTGATGCGCTTATCGGCACTCGGCTCTCTACTTCACCTGGTTCTACTCTTTCCCAGTTCCCTATCCGATTATTTTGCCGATGGTAGTAATCCTAGATGAATTTAAACATTTTTATTTAGCCTCGATTGGAGGTATTGTTCTATATCAGGTAAATCATTATCCAAAACCCACTGAATCCAGGCTTCTCGCTCATATCCCAATACATATAATTCCCAAATACAGAACATTCTTCCGGTAGAAGTCACATTGTGGAACACGTTGGATCCCGGAGATGCTATGAAAGAATAATGGTATAACTCATTTTCGTTCCACCACCAGTCTACAAACAAAAAATTCCCATCGTCCGCTGCATGGATTCCCATAAAACCCACTCCGTGACGTCCTTCTTCGGTTGCTTGACTGGGAAGGATAAAAGAAATCGTGTCCTTGGCAGCTTCAATAAGAGTCTGTTCTAAATTTCGGGATGGACTGGTAATACCATATACTTTAATGTTCCAGTCTCCTGGGCTCCAAAGCTCCAGAAACGCGATAGCCCTTTTTTGATAGGGCTTCATTGCCAATCGATCGTTTCCCACATTCATTTGTACTCCTTTCGAACTTGTAAATAGGGTGACTGAACCCCAAAATTGCGGAATATCATGATTGTCTATCTCTTCTTACACAGAGAAAGAAGTCATTAAATTACCACTTGTTGTTCATCTTGTCGATCCTGAACTTCTTGCGGTAACATGAAGCTAAGAACTACCGCTCCTCCCAACATAATGGTCGCAATTAGGAACGAAAGAGCGTATCCTCCTGTTAAATCGAATAGCCATCCTGGAATGAAAGCACCCAACGCGGAGCCCACCTGATGGCCAAAAGAGAGCCATCCCAATACCAATCCCACATTCATTGACTGAAAATATCTGGTTGCTAATAGCGTGGTGGGAGCCACGGTGGAAAAGTCCACTAACCCGAAAAGGATAGAAAAAAACCAAAGTAAATACGGTTGATGGATGTAAATAAGGAAGAAAACCGTGATCGCCCGAACAGCATACAAGGTAACTAACATCCACCGATTGCTCCAACGGTCAGCGAAATGTCCCGAGGCCAAGGTTCCCATCACATTGAACAAAGCCAATAGACTTACAGCTGTTCCCGTCGTTGCGGAGGAAAAGCCATGGTCATGGGCGAAAGGAACGAGGTGCGTATCCATTAAGCCTGTAGTGGTAAAACCGCAAACGAAGTAGGGAAGGATTAGACACCAAAAACCTCGATGCCGCCAGAAAGAGAGGTTAAAACCTTGTGTCTTTGCTTTTTTTGTCACAATGTCTGATTGGTTATTATGCGATCCTCCATAGGGCTGAAGACCCATGTCCGAAGGGCGGTTTTTCAGAAACAGCAGAAGAAGGGGAAACGTTAAAAAAACAAGGATACCTCCCAAGGTGAGGGACGCAGCTTCCCATCCTTTCTCCTGGATGATCCCCAGAGCCAAGGGCACCATGAAAAACTGGCCGGCTCCAAACCCCGAGGTGATAATGCCTAAGGCCAATCCCCTCTTCTTATTGAACCAATTTGTTACCGCAATAGAAGCAGCAACACTCGATGCGCCTCCAAATCCAATAGAAGCGAGGATACCGAACCAGAGCCACAATTCAAAAGGAGTGGAGGCAGTCACTGTTAAGAGAGTTCCTATACCAGCAATTAAAGCACTATAAGAAAGAATTCGGCGAACTCCCCATCGATCAATTAATTTTCCTACCAAGGGCTGAGTCAACCCATAAAAGATGAAACTTAACGTTCCGATAAAAGAAATCATCCCTCTCCCTGTGGAAAAGGATTGTTCCCATGGAACAATGAATGAGCCAAACGACAAACGGGCTCCCTGTACGGTTAAAAGGGAGAAAAAGGAGAAGAACAGTATCCACCATCCATAATGTATTTTTCGCATCTCGATCTCCTTTCCAGTTTCTTTCTAACATAATAAAGGGTTCGATTCCTAAGTTGAATATAAAATCAAACGATTTAAAAGAGAATTGCTTATAATT
Organism: Thermoactinomyces sp. CICC 10521; assembly: GCF_016055135.1. Lineage (NCBI taxonomy): Bacteria > Bacillati > Bacillota > Bacilli > Caryophanales > Thermoactinomycetaceae > Thermoactinomyces > Thermoactinomyces sp. CICC 10521. Next base: position 40,334 of record NZ_JAECVZ010000024.1, read on the forward strand.
TTTACGCATTTATCGTTGATACCCATTTTCCGTATCTTCAACGACACCCATGATACGTCCTGAAAATACTTCTGCCAGCTCATTTAAAACCCCTGCAAAGTAGCCACCGACATCAAGCAAGGCGACATCTTGGCCTTTTGCACGCTTTTCCAAATAATCTAAATCCGTATCTAAGTTCGAAAACAGGTTGAGGTCCATCGTGGGGTGGTTTTTCTTCGCTGTAGGATTCATTTTCCTCGGATTGTTCCTTTACTGCTGTGGGTAACAAGTCTTTTTCAGTTGATTTTGCTTTTCGCTCAAAAAGATCATCTCCTTTGAATCAAAGTATCATCCTTCTGAACTTATTGTATAATCATCTGAAACAAATATCAATAGTCTGATACAAAAAATCAGTAAATTGATACTGGAGGATAATCATGCTACAATTTAGTTGAAATTATGAATAAATAAGGAGTCGCTAAAAATGAATAATCCAATAAAATGTCACCTAAGTAGGATTATGGGTGAGCAAAAAATAAATATGGCTGAACTAGCGAAACGAGCAGGCGTAGCTAAAAATACTGTTCGTAGCTTGTATTATGAAACGGCTAAAGGGATCACATGGGATGTACTTGCAAAGCTGTGCAAAGCATTGAATTGCCAACCCGGAGATTTAATTGAATTAAAAAGCCAGGGCGATGAATAAGTCACGCCCTGGCTAATTTGCTTTTCGTAAGTAATAATTGATTTCTCAACTTAATCGCAATACAGGCCTTGGCAACCCTCGTGTACGTTCCTGAGATTTAATTGTTAGTTTACCGTTCGGATAGACTGTAACCGCCTTAAATACTTCGCGAACTGGAAAGCCGTTTTCTTCATCAATGGAACGTAGAAAAAATGTGCCGATACCAGGAAGCCAGTATTCACGTGATTTTTTGCTGAACCGGAGTACAACACCATAATCTCGTAATGACAGTGCAAACCATTCTTCCAGATTATCTGGAACTTCCTGTAACCGAGCCTGTAGCCTTCTCAAAACCCGCGGCTTAACTTTGATGATAGCAAGAAGAAAGTCTGGACGCTTATTAGCACAATCAACACAAGCCAAGTGGAGAGACTCAATCTTATTTTCGACCGTATCTGGATTGACCGGTAACCAATAGGCCACCTTCCGATCCATGGGACGCTTGCAGACCTCGCAACGCCCGTCCTCCGATTCCCACACAGCAAGGCGAATATCCCTAGTTATAAGGGGTTGTCTTTTTTTTATCTTTTTCATTATTATTTCCCCTTCCAACTGTCTGGATTAGAAACCAGTTTGTAGACCCAAACCATTCCCAAACAATCTAAATTTCTAGGCTAACCAGAAAGATATACCTGATCTTTGGGAATACTGCAATAGGAAATTAGCCCTTGGGTCAGCCTGGATCAGCCCAAGAGAATTTATTTCTGCTGATTCACCCAATCATAAAATGAGAAGTTTTCTGGTACAGCTGCTTGTTGCTCTTGAAATGAAGAATATAAGTTTTGAAATACTCTTTTAATAGTGATAGCAACACGCCATCCATTTGTAATTTCATGATTAATTGCCCCTACCAAATTCTTAATCGGTTCCTCAGTAGATGCAAAATAACAATAAGTATTAAAAAGTGCTTCCTCCAGGTCTTTGCCATGATCATTAGCTAAGAGAATCAATTCCAACCATTCTTCATTTGACAAATTGTTCACTTTATTTCCGAAAAAGCGGCGAGCCATGTCCTTATATTTTTTTATTTCTTCCCCAACAACAACAACAACAGAAGAAAGAGTAGTTTCTGTATGTAAGTGATCTCTGGTAGTAATCTTTGTATTGTAGTCTCTGTTAGTAATCTCTGTTAAAGAATTGCCTGTTTCGGTAAATCCGTTTTTCCTGCCTGTGTAAGTTTGAATTTCCCCATTGTGTAATTCCGTTTTTACACTTTCCGTAAATTCCAAGTCTGACGCGGGGTTTGGCGCTTCCCCTTGATTTTCAAGGGATACAGCTTGCTCTTCGGTAGCATTTTTTGTATCAGATTCGGTGGAACCCCTTGATTTTACTGGTTTTCGCACAAAGTGTAAATTCGAATTTCCACCCTCAACGATCATTTTCTTTACATTGTTTTTCCACTTTTCAAGTTCAGCATGATAGACTTCAAAATTGGGTCGTAAGTGCGTAGTCGGGTTTCCTTTAAATTTGTATCTCTTTTTAATGATCAATTTTCTTTTCTCAAGGTCTTTGATAGCCCGATCATATTGTCTTTCGGTAATACGAATCTCATTCCACCAGTCAGTTCGTTCCTTCACTAGCCAATAATGCCCATCTTTGAAAATTCGGAGTTTAGAGTTGCCGTTTTTATCCGGTGCAAACCAAAATAGAATTTGGCTCAAAAGTGCTCCTGCTACAAGATCGCCAGCAATATCTACATGTGCATGGAGAATATGGGTGAAATTATTATCATAGGCGGCTTGTGCCATGATTTCCAATTCTTCTTCTGAGTAATAAGTTTTTTGATCTTCACTCATTAAAAAACCTCCCCTTAACCGAAAGCGATCAGCCGCTTCCTGGCAAGAAGAGGTTTTATCCTGTATAGAGAATGACGATTCTCTCTATTTTCTCCCTAATTTAGCTATCCCCTTAATGATTGAAAAAATTAACAGTTGATTTATCCTCTGAAAATCGATACACTAAGGGTGATAGCTCAAGCGAATAATGATTTTTCTCTCTATACAGGGTGATTCCTCTTCTTGGCGGGAGCGGGAATCACTTTTTATTTTCGTTTGACAAAATCTTACCAAATTCTATCGTATTCGTCCATGTATTTTATAGACTGATAGATGAAAAAGTAGAGTTAAAGGGTGCCTGCGATTTTTTATTTGTTTTTACCAGAACTAACGTTCTCGTTTGTTATTATAACTAAAAAAGTCTCGTATTTCATAAGAAAGAAAAGTTCAAAAATAACAAAAAACGCCCGAATCGTTAAGAAGATTAGGCGTTTTTTTGTTGGAATTATTCCTCGCCTTTAACTTTTTTTGAGAGAGTGAGTAGTTTATCAGCAATCCACTCGCGCAGTCGCTGGATGATGGATCGCTTCGGCTTTTGTTCCTTCTCCCGATGGCGATAGTAATAGGATTTCTGCCGACAAGACTTCGAGCAATACCTCTCCGCCTCCTTCCTTTCAGAAACAAAGGTTTATCCACAGAAATCACAGGTTTTCCCACGTCGGACAGCTGTCGGAAATGGATGGGCAGCATTGCGACCTCACCCTACTCGCGGCCACCACGTGCCGCGGCTCACGTCGGAGAGGTACCGGCGGTAGCGTGCGGCAGCGTGCAACGTGGTGCCCGCGGGGGGCGAAGGGGTTTTGGGTCAGCTGCATTTTGGCTGGAAGCTCGGGCGGAATGGGCAATATCAATTGCAGGAAATCTATTATTCTATGCCGAAAAGACCTAATATTATGATAGCGAGGTGATCAAGCATGAGTTGGTTGAATGCCTCAAAAGGGAATTGGTTGGAAGCAAAGCCGAAGGAGCATTTGGCTGGTGGGTACGATTGGTTTGATCCAAAAAGTCAGCCTGTTTCGACTTTGTTCAAGCAACCAGCAGGCAAAGTTACTCCAAGTAGTTTTTTTACAAAACTAGGCAACAAGCCGTTTGGGTTAAAATAGTCCTCGTAAGAGACGGCCGCATCCTAGGCTGTCTTTTTCTATTGATGAAGTGATAATCCTACCCGCCTCCTTCAACCCGGTCGAACAGAAGCTGCTTTGTCACCCCAGGCACTGGTGGGAATGGCAGCTTTGGATATCAAATGGATTGCGAATTTGGAAAAGCCAAGTAATTCAACTAAATACGAAGGGGTAAATTTATCATGATATGGAAACGCATCTCATTAGTTGTGTTTATTTTATTATTGATAGCAGGATTCTTGGGAATTTATTATTTAGCTTTTGATTATGGGGTAAAAATTACATATCAATTAAAAATGACAGGAAAGTTAGAATCGGAAGAAACTGCGGCTATTCTTAATGCGATAGTATCAATTCCTGGGCTGGTGTTTACTTTAGTTGGAACTGTAGGTGTTACAGCTTACTTTAGTTATCGAACCTTAAGAATAACAGCAAAATATAACAATGAAAACATAAAATTAATGAAAAAAACTCAAAGACAAGGTTTAAGAGACAAGATATTGGAGAAAAGGCTTCATATCAGCCATGAAATAGAGAAGAAAACTGCTTTGGCTAAGAAATATTTGCGTGGTTTCATGAATCATTTTAATATTAGTGATTGGAAGAAGTTTGAGGAATATAATAAGTACCTTGTTGATTTTTATTATGATAACTTCCATTACTTGCACATGTATGTACAAAAGTTAATTCAAGCATGGTTATTTTACATAGAGGCGGAAGAAAAATGGAATGATATAGATTCACCGTTTGGAAAAATAAGCATTGATTGTTACCAGAAATATTATTTAGATATAATTAATGATAAAGATAAGATAGATAAAATAAAGAATGAAAATAAGGATGTTTCAGAAGAGAGGATAAATGATCTAATAAATGATATTTCTCAAGTAAGATTCTTAATTCGCTTGCTTCCTCAAGAGTATTTACCAGAATATTTGCCTGATGTCGGAAGAAGAATGATTTATGATGATAGATATAATGACCCCATACGCTTCCAGACGAAAGATAAAGTATAATGGAAGGAAGCAAGAAAGGGGTCGTTTTTTATGGGGCGGCGAAAATGGACTGCTGAG